>JAEWWD010000147.1 GCA_023396535.1 Bacillota bacterium | reverse complement strand
ACCATCAACAGCGCCTACTACGACGGTCAATCGCTGCTCGTCGCCTATTCCATCGATAATGGCACCCGCACCGAGCGCTTTACCCCCAGCGGGGAGCAACTGGCCCGGATGACCAAGTTGGACGCTCCCCCGTTCATAGAGTTGCAGGACGGGGAAGGGCAGCCGATCCTGAACGAATTCAACGCCGCCCTGAAGCGTGGTACGCCATACGGTTTCTCGCGCTATTCCGTCTATCCCAGCGACCACACCGAGACGGACGACGGCATCGATCTGCCGCCGACGCAGGAGATGCAGGAATCTACGCCGGAAGGCGAGCAGTACATGCTCCGCGAATACGAAAATCCGCTGCCAGACGAGGTGCGGGACCGGGAAAGCCTGCGCATCCAAATCCGCCTCTATCAGAGTGCGTATACCCTCTACTTCGACGGCACGGACTGCTACGAGCTTCCCGTTGAGCGGCAGGAGGTGAGGGCCATGACCGCGACCGTCTCGCGTGCCGATGCGCAGACGCGCCACTATACGGGTGAAGGCACTTACAACGGTGTCAAAGTTCGCGTAGAGGCAGACGCATCTGCCGTCCATGCCGATGTCACCGTGATCGCGGAGGCCGACGCATTCACCACCCTGGATGAGGACAGCTGGTATATGCTCGATGTGCGCGATGCACAGGGGAACGCGCTGCGGTCGACCCAAGGCGGAGCGGACGACCCTCGCACCCTCCATGCCATCCTCGAGGGAACAGGCATTCTTCCGGATCATCTGACGGTATCCATCCTGATCGAATCCGAGGGGGAAGGCGCCACCATCCAAGCTGTCCCCATTCTTCTGACGACGGACAAATAAGTCAACCCGGCCTCAAATGGATCCCAGTGCGCCGAATCGGCACAAGCGTCGCTCGCAGGGGCGGCGCTTTTCTGTGTCGGAAACTGATCAGATGAATACCTTTTAAGGCAGAAGCAGCTTAAGCCACAAGCTAACGGATATATGGCCATATGATTTCATCCGCGTTGCCGTGAGCGGACCAAATCGTATCCCAGCCCAGAATCTCCCATCGCTTGTCCTCGTAAATCAGAATGAACTTTACCCCCACCTCGCGGTTTTCTGATACGGCATAAACCTTGGCGTATCCGCTTATTCCATAAGGATTCTCATAGGCCAACACTTTAATATACTCAAGAGGTCCAATCATATTATGATTGTCACATACATCAAATAATTCTCCCGCATGTCTGCGCGTCATATCTTCACACCTTATTGCATCTGCTGCCCACACAACTGCAAAAGCCGCGACGCAGAACAGCGCTATGCCAAGCAGTATCCTTTTAAATATCTTCAAGAACAATCGTCCTTTCATTTCAATTCCGGCTGTTTTGCCCTTGAAAGTATTCTCCGGCGCTTAACCTTCGCCATCCGATTTCCAGTCATGGGGCTTCCTAAGATGCCCGATGCTCATTGCGCGGCCGTCCCGTCCATTGGCGGCGTGATATCGAATTCGGCACAGGCGTATCCGTCTTCCTCAAAATCCATGATCAGTCGGTAATGCCCGGGCGTAAGCTCCCCGTACTGCTGCTCCAGGTCGCGTTCGAAGTGATCCTCACCGTATGCCGAGAGCCCATACCCGACCGCGTCGGAGATCGCGTTGATCATGGGGAGCACGTACCAGACTTCTTCGTGCCAAATCTCCAGGGAGAAAAGACTCCCATGGCTGAGAATCCTGTCGGTATGGTTCTTTATCGTGATTTCCAGTTTTACCTCGCCCTCCGGATAGCCGGACTTGTCGAGCAGCAGCTCCACGCCGGCGTTCAACCGCTCCGGTCCGTAAGGCGTGGCCTCTTTGTCTTCGCGCCAATCCCGCTTTTGCGGCTTGACTGCGTACATCGCGGCGTCCGGAAACTCGGAATGCAGCCGGTTCATCACCTCGTCCGTTTCGTTGAGCAGCCCGATTTCGACGCGGTTGTTCGGAGTATCGACGCTTAAAAAGTAGATGCCGAACTCCGCCATCTTTTCACCCATCGCGTCCTGCAGCCGGCTCAGCTCCGCCTCGGAATACTTCACCTCGTGGAGGTGGACGACATCCGGCGCATCCGGCAGCAGATTGGCCACGCGCGGGTTGGCCTTCAGGATGTTCACGTTCAGCGCCCACATGTTGTCCGAGTAGTAGAAACCGCCATATTCGGACGCGTCCAGCCCGTCCAGCACCTCTGTCGCCTGTTCAATGAGGGAGATGGTTCGCTGGTCGCGCAGAAAGCTGCCCGTCTCGTTTTTTGCCAGATATGCGCCGCCGCTTTCATCCTTATCGGGCGTGAGGAACGCGTACATATCCTCTCGGTGGCATAGCGCCGCAATCCGGGCTTCTAAGTCGGCAGCGGGGTTCAGCACGTAGAGGTCGATGCGGTTTTCCGGCACGTTGGTCTCGGTGACGCGCACCCCCGCGTCATACAAAGGTCTGAGCGCCAGCTGCAGATCGTACAGCTGCCGCAGCGAGTATTGGACGGTATGGAACCGGATCACGCCGGTGTCGGCGTAGGGCAGGTTTAAAGGCGCATGTCCTTCCGTCAGATACACATCAAACGTGAAGTCATCCGAACTGATCGAGCCTGCGTAGTCCACTGGATCAAGCGTCCGAAGTGCCTCCCGGATGGCGTCCGCTTGGACAAGCTCGATCGGCCGCCCATGATCCGCTGGCGGCAAAGGTGTTGGCTGCGGCAGCCTCTCATCAGCCGGCGCACTGCCCCACAACAGAAAACAGGCGAGGACAATCGAGATAAATGCGGTTCGCCTCATAGGCGCCTCCTCGTCGATGGCCGTCAGCATCGATCGGCCATTTTCATCATGTTTTGCAAAGAAATTTGGCCGAATCCCATCGTTCCGCCCGCTGTGGGTTTGACGGACCGCGAAACCAGTTGTTTCCATTCCGATAAGATTTTGCGAAGCATTCGATAGGAAATCCGGCATTCCAGGAACATATTGCCAGGATGATGGTCCAATGAGCATGGCGCGTCGTGGTTTTCAAAGAGGGATGATTAGGGGGGGCAGAGTGTATGTCGGCGGGCAAAATGAAGGCGGCCATGCTGGTTTTGGGGACGGCGTGGATGCTGGTTTGGGCATTTCCAGTGGCTGGTGCGCTCGCGGAACAAGGGTCCGCCGCCATCCTTGGCGGCGCGGACGGTCCCGCGCCGGTTTACGCGTTCGAAAGCCACGGCCTTACGGAGATCATCGAGGCGCAGCTTCCCTGGTATTCGTTTATGCCGATGGACGAGCGGGCGCAAAGCGGGGTCGTCGCGAAGCTGGGGGCCATCGCAGACGACTACGACTTCACCGGCCGGGTGAGCCTGGATGGCGCCTATGGGTACATCGCGGGCGCTCTGAAGGCCGGCCGCGATCCAGCGGCGGAAGGGCGAGGGGCGTCCGCCCGTTTGCCGGATGGCTCGCACGTCTTCTGCAACGCCGATTCATCCGGCGCCCTGATTGCGGTGCCCGGCGCATACGCGCGGGAGAAGGGGTTTGGACTGGAGTACGACAAGCTGTACAGCCTTGTCGCCCGGGGCGAGTTCGAATCCCTCGCGGACGCAACCCGGCGGGGCGTCACCGTCTGCGAGCCGCCCGCTCCCTACCTGAGCGTCCATCTGCATGAAAACGGGAAGTCCCGCTACGAATAAATCCGCCTGACGGAGGAGGACCTGAAAAAGGCCGCGTCCGGCGAATACGTATTCAAATCCGAGACGATCGGCGGCTCGATATCGCTGGTCGCAAGCGAAACCGAGGACGGGGCCGGGTACGGCGCGTGGGACATCCCCGCCTCGCTGTACGAAATGGCGGCGGAACGGTGCGGGTTTACCGTCGCATCGCCCAAGGACATCGGCACGCTCGTCCGGGCGTCCATCACGGTATCCCACCGCGGCCAGTCGCGCACCCAGGTAGTCGAGGACAAAGCGGCGCTCAAAAAGCTGGCTTCCATTTTAAAGCGCGCAAAAAAGACGAATCTCGGCAACTGCCCCTATACCGGCGTTTTGACGATGGTCATGCAGGACGGCCGCGTGGTGACGGTTCAGAAGGCCACCGACAGCTGCCGCGCGTTTGTCTTCGGAAGCGCGATGGGCTACAAGATCGACGCCAAGGCTGACAAACAATTCCGGAAGATCTTTTCGGACGCGTTTTCGGTCCTGCCGTAACGAGGTCGCCCGAACGCCGGGTAGAGGAACCCTGCTT
>JAEWWD010000136.1 GCA_023396535.1 Bacillota bacterium | reverse complement strand
GATATGTGGTTTGTTATCGATGAACGCAAACTGCATATTAAAAAACCAGCTATGACTCTCCCGATCGCAACAATATTCGAACCCGTCTGGGTACCTTAAATAGACGAACGCCCGCTCATGGGTTCATCGTTGACATTGAATTATCGCACTGGTCCTTATATAACAACCTCCCATACTGCTACCTTAGGTTGATACTTTTACGCGTTCCCTATACTTTTGTACGATCAGGTTTAAATAGGCCTTCCTCGATGAAGAAGCCAACGACTAGTGAAGTTACACTCATGCTAACAGAATAAATCGCAGATTTTTAGCAAGAGATGAACTTGATGAATACCGGTCGCTGAAGATATAGTAATATTAGGATTTTTTCGACTGCCATTTATCTAAAACCAGACAAATGGCATGTAACAGGTATAGGACTGTTTATGTTGCTATTTATTTCTGCTCCTATTGGGCCTTTATATCATGCTTTGCATTATGATCTTGTGATAATATGTGATACTATTGTAATATTGAATTATGTATCAAGCCAGCGGCCGAAAAAACAATCAAGATATTAAACTCTCGGTATAGTTTGGTAAGGAGGGCTTCGTGGATATATTTAATAAATGCTATAATTTTACGGACGCGAAACAAGCGAGGGAAGCTGGACTGTATCCTTATTTTCATGCGCTTGAGACCGCGCAGGATGCCGAGGTTGTGATGGACGGGAAACGTATCATCATGATAGGTTCAAATAACTATATGGGTCTGACCAGCGACCCCAGAACGGTACTTGCCGCAAAAAACGCGTTGGATCAATATGGAACCGGATGTTCCGGTTCACGGTTTCTCAATGGTACGTTGGTTTTGCACGAACAATTGGAGCGGGAGCTTGCTGATTTTTTCCATAAGGACGATGCACTGACGTTCAGTACCGGATTTCAGACGAATCTGGGCATCGTTTCTGCGATTGTAGGCATGCACGATTATATCGTTAACGATTCCGAAAACCACGCGAGCATACTGGATGCCTGTCGGCTGAGCTTTGCAAAGAAGACGTTGAAGTATTCGCACGGCGATATGAACGACCTTGAGCGCGTGCTGGATCGCATACCTCCAGAGAACGGCAAGCTCATTATAACGGACGGAGTGTTCAGCATGAGCGGGGATATTGCAAAGCTGCCTGAGATAATTGCGCTGGCCAGAAAATATGATGCGCGCGTGTTGGTCGATGACGCGCACGGCGTAGGTATGATCGGCGAGTGCGGCCGTGGAACCGCTTCGTATTTCCATCTGGAAAGCGAAGTGGATATCATCATGACGACGTTTTCAAAGTCTTTGGCTTCGTTGGGCGGATGCATCGCGGCGGACGCCGGAGTGATCGAGTATGTCAAGCATAAATCACGTCCGTTTATTTTCAGCGCCTCCATTCCCCCTTCCAATGCCGCTGCGGCCCTGGAAGCTTTGCGCATCATTCGCAGTGAACCGCAAAGGCAGAAGGCGCTCATCGATATAGCCGACTATATGCGCGCGAAGCTGCGTGAGGCGGGCATACCGATTGAGGATGGTAAAACGGCGATCATTCCTGTGTATACCTATGATATGAACAGGACGTTCCTGATTACAAAACTGCTGTTTGATGAAGGGGTATACGTCAACCCGGTAATACCGCCGGCTGTACAGGATGGCAATTGTATGCTGCGTACCAGTTATACCGCCACCCATACGCATGAGCAGATGGATACCGCGGTTGAAGCGTTCAAAAGAGTGTTTGCCAGGGTCTGATTGTGTGAGCGGCGGCCATGTACGTTTACCGCGAGTCTGCCGCCATATATCGCCATTACAGATTATCTTTGGGATCAGGGAAAGGGAAACGTCATCCCTTTCCCTGACCTTTCTTACTGATTATATTATATGGCCCTTTTCTTTTTACCCAATACAATCAGCGTTGCCATGCCGGCTGCGGATACGCCGCACAGCAGAAACCAGGCTAGGCCGGAGCTGCCGTCGCCGGTCTTTGGAATGTAATCCAGTACAGTAACGCCCGCGCTAAGGACGTATTCGGAACAGCGGGATTGCTTCACAACAACATAACCATCCGCATCCACCACTGCATCCTGCAGGAATTCCAGATTTCCCGTAGACGGATTAAAGTACTGGTAGAGAAGCGTTTGCCCCGCGTACTGCGTGCCAACGTAAATTCGGATTTGAGCTTCCCCAGGAAGCGGCCCGCTGTGGTTGAATTCCAGCATCAGCACGAAATCGCCGCCTGTGAGTGACCGGACAACAGCGTAGTTCCTGCCTGTATTAAGCTGAATGCCAAGATCATAGTTGATCCCGGTACCGGCGGGTCCCAAGCTCCCTATGGGGAAGGTGATGGTGTAGCCATTGCCGTTCAATATGATCGGCTCATCCTGATTGAGTGAAATCAGCATGCCGATCTGGCTGGCGGATAGCGTGCTGGACCCCTGGGTCAGATCGATCGTCACCCTGTCGCTGTTATCAACAATATACCGCTCCTGCACATAAGGGCTTGGGGACGGCCGAGAATCGGATGCGTCATCGTCCGGCGGTGCCTCTTTTATCGTGATGCGCAAAGCCTGTGTATCGTTGCCCTGGCTATTTACCGCCATGACGATAAAAGAAAACGTGCCGGCATCCGCAGGGGTGCCGATGATGGTGCCGGTATCCGGGTCAAGCGTCAACCCTCCCGGCAGGCAGCCGCTGGTTATGCTCCATGTAATGGGCGCGCCGTAGTTGGCGGCAAGGGCTTGGCTATACGGCGCACCCATCCTCCCGTCCGGCAGGGATGTTGTGGTGATCTCCGGAACCGTGTACACCGGCACTGTTGACCAGTTCGCGTACAAAATCGTATCGCCGCTTACCGTATCGTTGTCAAAATCCCAATCGTCGGTGCAAGCCGCATCTTGATACCAGCCCGCGAAATACTGAGTTGGGTGCGTAGGGTTGTCTGGTTTCGTAATTCTATCTCCCGCTGCGGCCGCTATATCCGGCACCGGAGTGCCTTCATCGGCGCTGAATGAAACGGTATATAATGGGTGGAACGCAATGCCGTTAGCCTGCGCATATGTCTGTGCGGTTGAACCGTCATAGCCGTATATTCCGTTCGCGCCGCCGCTTTTAATTGCGGAAAACAGAAAGACATTGCTCCCGAAAGTTGTATTTCCCGGGACAAGTATCTTTTTCAAATTCATGCAAAATCCGAACGCATAGTCTCCAATATTCTCAACATATTTGGGTATTGTGATCCTTTCGATACTTTCACAACCGAAAAATGCATAGGCGCCAATGTTTAGAACGCTTTCGGGTATGGCGGCATCCGTCAGATCGCTGCAGCCTGAAAACGTATATTCCTCAACTCTTGTGATGCCTTCAGGGATGACGATATTTGTCAGGCTGGCGCATCCGCCAAACGCAAACGAGCCAATGTTCTCCACGCTTTCCGGGAGAACAATCTGTGTCAGCGATGGATGATTGCAGTTAAAGAACGCGTACGTGCCGATGCTCTCAACGCTGTCCGGGATAGTGACGCCGGTCAGCTGCGTGGAATCGACAAACGCATAGCCGCCGATTTGCGTGACGCTGTCCGGAATGTCAAGCACTCCCAAGCGCCCGGCGGGGTGGCGGATCAGGAGCGTTTTACCAGCGTCATATAGAACGCCGTCCTCGCTGGAAAACGCGCTGCTGCCTGCCGCTACATTGATTTCGGCAAGCGTTGAGCAGCCCTGGAACACATTATCACCGATCGAAGTCACGCTTTGAGGAATCGTGATGCTTTCAAGATCCGCGCATTCGCCGAACAGGCTATCCGGTATGGCGGTAAAGCCTGCGTTTTCCGGCAGCGTAATGGTTGTGAGAGACCGGCAGGCTTCAAAAGCGCCGACGCCGATTGTAGTGACAGAATTTGGCAGCGTCATGGCTTCAATACCGGAGTCCCCGAAGGCATGGATTCCGATGGATTCAAGATGGTTTAACGATGCGATGTTCGTCGTTTTCAGGAGGCCATCCCCCCAGAAAAGTTTTTCAGGGATAACAGTAAAAGCAGGGTTATTCGGCAACGTAGCATTGGTCAGGGCATAGCAGTATGAAAAAGCGTTGCTGCCGATACTCTCCACCGAGTCCGGTATTACGATTTCCGTCAGCTTTTCGCAACTGTAAAACGCTGATGCTCCAATGCTTTTGAGGTTTGCAGAGAGCGTCACCGACGTCATATTTTTGCACGATGAAAAAGCGCCATCCCCCACGTTCGTTACA
>JAEWWD010000059.1 GCA_023396535.1 Bacillota bacterium | reverse complement strand
GCGTAATCCTCATGCAGCAAAGTAACCGTATAAGGCTCCGGCCCACCAGTGACTTCGGGATAAGGCAGGTTCAGTTTGTACTGCTCACAGTCGATCATGTCGGACCTCCCTTTTATGCTTGCAAAATGAAACATCCAATGCATCGAGAATAAGAGAACCCTAGCATACTCTATGAAGTTAACTCAAAAGTATTTCTGAATTTATATTCCTCTCCCCCGCACATCCAACTGTTTTTTCATGTCGTTGATCATATAGGCAACAATCTTTTCAACATTATCGTCATACTGCGTGATGCGTCTGTGTATCCATTGGTGCAATGGCGATCCAAAACAAAAGCCGACGCCGCCCGGAAAGCGGCGCCAGCCATGTATTCTTCAGATTCCGTCTATCATTATTTTTGTCAGTCCCAATATATGATCAGAGTATCAGCGAGGGAGCGGCATATACGCGCTGCGCCAGCTCGGAGTCATACATGTAGAGCGCCCGGCTGTCGCCGCCAAACAGATCGTAATGTCCGATCAGGTCATTCGCGTTCTGCTCCTCCTCGCCCTGCTCCCTGATGAACCAATCGAGGAACTGCATGGTGCGATAATCGCGGACTTCCGACGCCGCGCTGTAAATATCATTGATGGAAGCCGTTACATACTGCTCATGCTCAAGCGCTGCGGTAAGAGGCGCGCGAAAATCCGTATACACCTTATCAGGGGCGGAAATAGCGCCCAGCTTGACGGCTATATCATTATTGAGCAGGTATTGCATAAACAGTATAGCATGATCGCGCTCTTCCTGCGCCTGCACCTTGAACCAGTTTCCAAACCCGTCCAAGTTCTTGTCAAAATAGTAATTCGACATATCCAAATACAAATAAGCGGAATAGAATTCCTTAACGATCTGCTCCATCAGAAGCTGCTTTACTTTTTCATTCATCATATGCTCAGCGTTCCTTTCTAAAGTCATCTATGATTAACTTACCCAGGATTCTAGCATTGCAACGAAAATACCCCGTTGAAACAGTGATTTAGTCACGGTGTACGTTCAGTCCGCGCTCATATGGATGATGTTTAAATAAGCTTGAATCAAAAAACCCTCGCGAAGCGAGGGCTCTCTTGAAAAATATGATAAGGGGAACTCAGTTGGCCGCGGCAGTACGCTTGCGCGCAAGCTGCGCCTTCTTGCGGTTCGCTGCGTTCTTGTGGAGTACGCCTTTGCCCGCTGCCTTGTCCACGATGCTGACAGCTTTTATATAGGCCGCTTCCGCAACTTCCGCATTGCCGGCCGCCAAAGCCTGGTCGTACCTCTTGAGAGAGGTTTTAACCGCAGACGACACCATACGGTTGCGCAGATTCTGCTTCGCGGTAATGCCCACCCGTTTCTTAGCGGATTTGATGTTTGCCAAGTGATTCACCCCCTGTCCAGTTGCTGCAATCGCATTGCGCGAGTTTATCGAGCGCCTTCAGGTAGAACCTGACAGGCAAGCCATTTATGTTTTTGCCCGAACAAACGCAATTATACCATGCTGCAGCGCGGTATGCAAGACTTTTTCAGGCCGCCGGCCGGCTTTTTTCAGCATCCCATACCACAAGCCAAAATATACCCGCAGGCAAAAAAGAGCCCTCCGGTGGGGAGCCCGGAGGGCGACACTGGCAGTCACTCCAGTGAGTTGGGGGGGTGTCATCAGCGTTTCCTTCTGACTGATATGAGCATATATCATGTTCATGAACCCCCCATGAACGCAAAGTGAATTAATTGTGATGGATTCTAGGCATTAAATGGCCATGTCGAACACAGCGCGATACAGTGCTTCCACGTCACTCTGATCAGGTGAAAACGGCATATTTTGCGTGCTGCTCTGCAGCATGGTCTGCGCGGCAAAATGCCGAATCTGCTCCTCTGTAATGCACAGCGTCAGCGGAATATTTCGCCTGACATAAGAGGAAAGCGCCTCAGCATCCATACCCAGTGCTTGGAGAGCATGTTGATGGCGCTCGGGCTGCACGCGGGCGGTAAGCGCAAGATATGCGGGCAACACGGCGCAGTTCGCCTCTCCGTGGGTCAGGCCGCCGTAATACGTGAGCGGATATCCCATGCCGTGCATCAGCGTTGTGCCCGTATGCGCGATGGACATGCCGCCAAGCAGAGAAACAAGCATCAGCTCTTCCCGCACGCCGTCCAGATCACCCCGCTCCAGCGCGGGCAGGCATGCCCCAAACCGGCGAATGCCTTCATAGTTATACGCGTCCGTGACCGGCGTCGCCTTATTGGTCATGAGGCTTTCCAGACAATGCGTGAACGCGTCCATGGCCGTATCCAGCGTGATCCTGCGCGATAATGATCGCGTATACTCCGGATCGAGCAGGGCTGCGGCGGGCAGTGTCTTTTCGTTGCCGAATGAGCGCTTGGTCTGCAAATCGGTACGCGTAAGCACCGACCACGGCGTAACCTCGCTTCCCGTTCCGCTGGTAGTAGGGATGGCGACAAGGGGCAGCACGGAACGGTACGCGTTTTTATATAACTGCTCCGTGGATATATCCTCCGCCGTCAGTACGGCGATAGCTTTCGCCGCGTCCAGCGGGGACCCGCCGCCTATTCCCACAATAAAATCCGCCCGCGCTTCCCGTGCCAGCGCGGCAACCTCGCGGCATTGATCCAGCGTGGGGTTGTTGCCGACGCCCTCAAATATGCTATACGGCACACCGTTAGCCTGCAGCGCCGCTTCCACATCCGCAAGCGCGCCGCTTTTGCGCCCGGAGGATTTGCCCGTTACCACAAACGCGCGCGCACCCAGTATCCAGTCCGCAGCGCGGCCCCGCACGCAGCCTACTCCAAAAAACGTATTTGCTCTTGTCCGGAACGCAAATTCCATATCCGTTACCTCTCTCACTCAGAATTTCATTTCAGATATCTTCCGCTATAGACTTCAAACGCCTGACGACGGACACAGGAATACGCGATCCAGAAACTCCAGCCCTGTTTTCGTACGGAATATTTTCTCCCGCACGGAGCAGACCTCATCCAGACCGCTTTGATGCTCGTGCAGGTTGACAAGGAAGTCGGCTTCCACAAGTATCTGATAATCCAGACCGTCGATACCGTGATACGTGTGATGCCTGCCGATGAGATAACAGACTCGCTCAACGATCTCCGGAGCATATCCGAGCCCAGTCAGCATCTCCCGTGCGACAGGCGGACCTTCAAGCTCCTGATATTTTCCCGCCGCGCTGTTATATTTTTGCTCGCTCGGCTTGATGCCGATGTCGTGCGTCACTGCGGCAACCTCCAGTATCTCCTGCAAGGCCGAATCAAGCCCCTCACGTTCGCCTATGCTCTTTGCGAACGCGAATACCTTGAGAAAATGATTGATGCGCGCCACATCCCCTTTGTAGTACTCGATCATAGCCGCTATTACGTCGCCGGTCATACGCCCCTCCAGTGTACCGATTTTTATTTGTTCTGATTAATCAGATTAAGCCTCTGATACAGCCCGTCCTGCCCCAACAGCTCCTCATGCGTACCTCTCTGTACCAGTCTGCCCTCTTCAAGCACAAGTATCTGATCGGCATTCTGAATGGTAGATAGCCGGTGCGCGATGGCGATGATGGTACGGCTGCCCGCAAGCGCCTGTACGGCTTTTTGAATCTCCTGCTCCGTATTGCTGTCCACGGACGCGGTCGCCTCATCCAGAATAATGATGGGCGCTTTGCGCAGTATGGCGCGCGCGATGGCGATGCGCTGCTTCTGGCCGCCGGAGAGCCGCATGCCGCGCTCCCCGACGTGCGTTTCATATCCCAGGGGCATGGACTGTATTTCATCGTGTATGCGGGCCGCCTGCGCCGCTGCCTGAATCTCTTCCATGGTTGCCTTCGGGTCGGCGTAGCCGATATTTTCCGCGATTGTGCCGTTGAACAGGAACGTATCCTGCAGAACGGGCGCGATGTTCCTGCGTAGGCTTTCAAGCGTGACATGCCGGATATCCTTGCCGTCCAGCAGAATACGCCCGCCCGTCGGGTCATAGTAGCGCGAGAGCAGCTGCGTAAGCGTGGTCTTTCCTACCCCGGTCGGCCCGACCAGCGCGATCATCTGCCCCGGACGGCAGTCAAAGCAGATATCCTGCAGTACGGGCTGACCCGTTTCGTATCCGAACGACACATGCTCAAACTGTATGCCGCCCTTCACTGCGCCGATATCCGCGGCATCCGGCTCGTTCGCGATATCCGGCGGCGTATCCAGCACCGCCAGCACCCGCTCCGCGCCCGCGAACGCCTGCTGCATATCCTCCAGAAGCTTGGAGAATCCCGTAATAGGCGCGTAGAACATGGCGAGATACAGTAAAAACGCCACGATATCCGAAACGGAAATTACGCCCTGAAGCGCAAGAGCGCCGCCCGCTCCCGCGACAAGCACCGTGCCTATGGCGGATAGGAATTCTACGGAGGGGTGGAATATAGACGCGAGGTTCAGCGCATGCAGTACTGCCCGCGTATAAGACCCGGCCTGCCCCGCCACCAGTTCCTCTTCGCTCCGTTCCCTGCCGAACGCCTGGATCTCCTGAATACCGGAAAAATTATCCTGCAGCTTGGCGTTGAGATTGGCAAGCTCTTTTTGTGAAAGCCGGAAATTCGGACGTACCTTGGTGGAAAACACCCACCCGGCGGCCGCGATAAGCGGTATGGGGATACATACCAGCAGCGCCAGCCGTACGTTGACTGTCAGCAGCACGATCGTTACGCCCACCAGCATGACGGCGTTTGCAACCATCTCCGGCATGACGTGCGCGTATAACAGCTCGAACGTCGCCGTATCGTTCACGACGCGGCTCATGAGATCGCCCGTCTGTTTATCCCGGAAAAAGCGCATGGACAGCGTTTGGAGCTTGGCATATACCTTTACTCGCATTTCCTCTACCAGCCGCCACGCGGCCAGATGTGCGATGTAATTGCTCAGGTACCGGAACAGCACGCGCAACAGGTAAATGCCCGCCAAGAGTATTGTAAGGTTTCGAATCGTACCAAGGGCATTCGCCCCGCCTTCCCCAACGATAGCGGTGATTTGGGACAGTACCCTGGGCCCTGCCAGATTCAACAACGCCAGTATCAATGTTGAGCCGATCGCCGCGCCATAGAGCGCGCCATATTTCCCCGCAGCCTTGCTCAGCCGCCATAATACCCTCATATGCCCTCCATCCTTCGCCGCAGTATGCACGGCGCTCCACCGCTTACAAGTATAACGCCCGATTTCAGCGGTTTCAATGGTGAGCAAACACAAACTGCCATCAAGGCCTGTTTTTGCCTTTGAACCAGCCGTGGCTTTCCCAGTACTGCAGGTCGCGGGGATTCCAATCGTATTTCTGCATGACCCCGGACATGGCGCGCATCAGAATACCGCGGATTAGCGGGGACGAAAGCTCTTTTGCATGCTCCACGTCATGCGCGATCCGCCGCGCAAGGCGTTCCGTTTCTTTTTGTATGCGCGCCTGCGTCTTTGCGGGCACTTCGCTCCATTTCGTAGCCGTGACGGCGTACTTCTGGGAATAGATGCGCTTCAAACCCCAAAAACGCAGACTGTTGCGCATCGTTTTTGTCGCATGGGAAAGGCCCGCCCCCGCCGTAGTCACAAATGTTACGCCAATCTTGTTGAACATGCGCGGATCGGGCCGATGGCTTATCCACTGGTAGCACAGATGATCCAGCAGCGCTTTCATCTGCGCGGTCACATCCAGTGCGTATACCGAGGAATTCAATACGATCAGATCCGCATCCAGCAGAGCCTTGGCAATCGGCTGCACGCTATCGGCATGCGGGCAGGTTTCCTCCCCTTTGAAAAAGCAGGAGAAGCAACCGCAGCAGAAATGCGGCATATCCCTGGGCAGGAAGAACTCCGTAACTTCCGTTTCGCCGCAACCGGCAAGCTTTTGCAGCAGGAGCTCCTTGCAATGCCAGGTACTGCCCTGGCGCATGCTTCCGTTGATAACCGTAATTTTCATATAAAAAAATCCTTTCGAATAATCAATTAAAACTGCCACAGACCGATCTATGAAATGGTATAGGTATCGGAAAAGTGACGGACATGCCTTTCAAACAGCTCCCTGGCCTCGGCCACGCTTCCCCCGTTATCGAATTTACAGAAAATCAGGTAGATCGGCGCGTAAAACGCAAGCGCCAGCGTATATGGGTCCGCCTGCCTGAAACAACCGGCTTTCATCATTTCCTCAAAAAGCTTCGTTTGATATTCGAGGCTGTTGTCAAAGGAAAGCTTCCGGTAGAGGCGCGCCGATTCGGGGGAACGGTATTGTTCGATGGTGAGCATCCTTCTGAGCCTGGTGTTGATTTCATCGGTAAAATAGAACTCGAATATGCGGCCCGCCATAGCGGCAAGCTGTTCTCCGCTCATGTGCCGGTAAACCTCAACCGTCCGGCTGTC
>JAEWWD010000005.1 GCA_023396535.1 Bacillota bacterium | reverse complement strand
GGAGATCCCCGGCGAGGGCAACTCCGCCGATTACGCGCGCGTAACGGTGCTCAACACTGAGCTGTGCCCGCGCTACGCGGCGCGCGTGGTGACGGATATCAAAATAGAGCCCTCCCCGCGCTGGATGCAAAAGAAGCTTCGAAGCGTAGGCCTGCGCCCCATCAACAACATCGTGGATATCACCAACTACGTTATGGTGGAATACGGCCACCCCATGCACGCGTTCGATCTCGCCTGCGTGGCGGACGCGCATATCGTGGTGCGCAACGCCGTGGAAAACGAGACGGTGCGCACGCTGGACAGCAAGGACAGGGCGGTAGACCCTTCCATGCTGCTCATCGCCGACCCCAAGAAGGGCGTGGGCATCGCGGGCGTAATGGGCGGCGAGAACTCCGAAATCAAGCCGGAAACCAAAGCCGTGCTGTTCGAAGCCGCCGTATTCAAAAACAGCAACATCCGCGCCACGGCGAGGAAGCTGCGCCATATTACGGACGCGGCGGCGCGCTTTATAAAGGGCGTGGAGCCGGTCAGCGCGAAAAAGGCGCTGGACAGGGCGATTGAGCTGGTCGTGGAGTTCAAGGCGGGCCGCATCATAGGCGGGACAATCGACGCATGCGCCGCGCGGCTTGAAAACCGCGAAATAGACGTTTCCGTTTCCCACGTCAACCGCATACTCAGCACGGATATTTCCGGCGAAGAGATGATGCGCATGCTCGGCACCATACAGATCGGCGTTGCGGTGAACGGCGACACGCTGCATGTATCCGTACCGCACTACCGCACGGATATCGAGAGCGGCATTGAGGCGGACTGGGATATCGCCGAGGAAGTCGGGCGCATATACGGCTTCTACAACATAAAGCCCACGCTCATGAGCGGCGATACGTTCCGCGGCCGCCTGACCCCGACATTCAGGCTGGACGACGAAATCAAGGACCGGCTCGCCGGCCTGGGCGCGTACGAAATGTACAATTACAACTTCACGGGCCCTGCCGCCATCGACGCGCTGCGCCTCGCGCAGGACGACGAAAAGCGGCAGACTGTGCGTATATTGAACCCCTTCGGCGAGGACCAGAGCCTCATGCGCACCACGCTCTACATCGGCATGCTCAAATCCGCCGCCCTCAACCTGAACCGCCGCACGGGGCAGGGCCGCTTCTTCGAAGTGGGCAACGCGCACTTCGACAACAGCAGAGAGCTTGCAGAGGAGCGCAAGCTCGTTGGGCTTACCTTCTTCGGCGAGGGCGAGGATTTCTTCACGCTCAAGGGCGCGATCGAGGAGCTTTTAGAGGGGCTGGGCATTAAGGACGTCCGCTTTGTGCGCGGCGGCGGGCCGTACCTGCACCCGGGCAGAAGCGCGCTCGTTTATTCTGGCGATACGGCTATCGGCGAGCTGGGCGAGGCGCACCCGGACGTAACGGCGGCGTTCGATATCGACGCGCGCATATACATGGCCGAGCTTCGGTTTGACGCGCTGTTCGCGCTGCAGAACCGCGCCCGCACGTATGTCGCCCTCCCCCGCTATCCCGTGGTACAGCGCGACCTCGCAGTGCTCGCTGACGAGAGCGTGACCGCCGACAGCCTCAAGGCCGCGATTGAAGGCGCAAGCGGCCTGCCCGCAGGCGTGCTGGTGGAGCAGGCGGAGCTGTTCGACGTGTTCCGCGGCGGCGCGGTGCCCGCAGGTAAAAAGAGCATGGCGTATTCCTTCACGCTGCGCGCGGAGGACCGCACGCTCAACGAGGAAGAGATCACGGCCGCCGTATCCGCCATACTCGGCTCGCTCAGGCAGGCCGGCGCGATGCTGCGCGAATAACAAACGCGGTTCCAGCGTCAGAACTGACGCAGGAACAATGAATAATTAACAATGAAGAATGAACAATGAATGAAGAAATCCCTACGGGATTTCAACGAATAAAAAGAACAGACTTGTATATTTATTATACAGGGGGAAACTACGTTTCCCCCTGTGCCCCCTTCCTGTATCCAGCCGGAATGCTTCAGCGAATATTTGCGTCCTGTCATAGAAAGCGAGCCTGCCGATTTCAACCGGCAGGCGTTTTTCATTAAAAAGAAATTCCCGCAAGGGAATTTCAACCATCATTGTTCATTATTCATTGTTAATTGTTCATTGCGCATAGTTTACGGGCGCACCGTAACTATGCGCTCTATTCTTCCTCCACCAGCACAGCCCTGCAGAACGCGCCTTCCGCGCCCGCGATTTTAACGGGCGGCGCGAACAGCGTATACCAGCCCCCGGCGACGCCGGAGAGATCCAGCGTTTCGATGATGGCGATATCCGCCCGCATCAGCGCCGTGTGCACGGCGGCGTCCTCCTCCATGGGCGATACGCTCAGCGCGTCGGTGCCTATGGTGACCACGCCGTGCTCCGAGAGATATTCCGCCGCTTCCGGCGAAAGATGCGCCGCGCCGCCGCCCTTCATGAGCAGGCGCGCCGTGCCGGAAAGCAGCCTGTCCCGGAAGAACTGCGCGTCCAGCCGTTGTGGGGGTACTTCCATCACGTAACAGCGGCCGATGTACCTTGAGAGCGGCATTTGAGCGATATCCATCGCGCCGTCCACAAAGTGCAGCGGCGCGTCGCAGTGCGTCCCCGCGTGCAGGCTCGCGCAAAGCGCGCTGAGGTTGTACTCGTCGCCCCGCGCCATTTCGCATTCCCGCTTCAGTTCCACCGGCGGCGTGCCGGGGAACAGCTCGGACGTGGTCAGCTCACGGGATATATCGTGCAGGCGCATAGATACCCTCCTGGTAGTAATCGTAGAAAGAAATCCCCATCCGGGGATTTCCTCCATCATTATTCATTATTCATTATTCATTGTTCATTATAATTTGAGCATGGCGACCAGCTTGTCCGCCAGCACGGACATTTCGTCCAGCGCCTCCTGATCCGGCTTGAAGCGTGCCCGTACGGCGCCGGCCATTTTAAACCCGAGCCCGGTCAGCCGCTGCTCCAGCATGGGCACGGCTTCGCCGCTCCACCCAAAGGAGCCGAACGCCGCCGCCGCGCGCCCCCGCACGATGGGCACGGCCACATGGGAGAGCGCCGCCCACACGGGGGGCAGCGCGTCCGCGTTGATGGTGGGGCTGCCGATCGCCACGGCGTCCGCCAGGTGTATGCGCTCGGCGGCCTGTTCGGCCGACAGTTCGGTGAAATCGACGAGCTCCACGGTCGCGCCGCGCGCTTCAAGCGCCTTTTGCAGCGCTTCGCCCATGCGCCGCGTATAGCAGTAGGCCGAAACGAAGCCTATGAACACGCGGTTGCCGGTAAGCGGCGGGCGCTCCTTCGCCCATTCGTCATAGAGCGCGATGGCCTCCATAGGCTCCTTGTCCAGTACGGGGCCGTGCGAGGGCAGTATGGCGGAGATACGGGGCAGATTCAGCTCGTTGACATGCGCAATGGCGCGCGTGACGTGCGGCGCGAAGGGACTGACGATGCAGTCGTAGTAATAGCGGCGCGCTTGCTTGAAACGCTCGTCCGTCAAACTCTCCAGCACATGCTCGGATGCGAAGTGGCAGCCGAACGCGTCGCAGGTAAACAGCGCGCCGGAAGCGTCGTCGTAAGTGAACATGGTATCCGGCCAATGCAGGAACGGCGCGTTGATAAAGCGCAGCGACCGCCCGCCCAGCTCCAGCATGTCGCCATCCTTTACGACGTCGATGGGGAGCTCCCGGTTGGCGATATGGGGAAGGTACAGCGACGCGGCCTTGGTGCACAGTATGCGGGCGTTGGGGGCGAGCGCGAGCAGTTCCGCGATGGAACCGGAATGGTCGGGCTCCGTATGCTGCAGTATGATGTAATCGATCTCATTGGGGTCGATGAGCTGGCGGAGCAACTTGAGGGTTTGGGGAAGGAAGCCGTCCTTCACCGCGTCGATGAGGGCCGTCTTTTGTGTTCCCCGCACCAGATACGAGTTGTAGCTGGTGCCAAACTCGGTTTCCATAATGACATCGAACCGGCGAAGCTCCGGATTCAGCGCGCCTACCCAATGGATATTATCAAAAATCTTCACGGGATGTTCGGGATATTTCATATCTGTACCTCGCTTTGGTTTATTATGCGCCGCTTCTTCTCTGTTACCTATACCCTGTTTTTTCTGTAACAAACCCGTGAGGGAAGCAAAGCCCTGCCGCGGTTTATCCAATTCTTTGCATTTTATTATATCGCAGGCCTTGACAATGCGCAATCCGCGCGCTAGACTATGCATATAGTCGGTCGGCCGACCGACCGAAAAGGAGATGACAGCATGGCAAAAAAGAATCTTGAGCCTGAAAGCACGCGCGCAGGCATTCGGCAGACGGCGTCCGCGCTTTTCATGACGGGGGGCGTACACGCCACGAGTCTTGCGGATATCGCGAAGGCCGCCAAGCTGTCCAAGGGCACGCTGTACTATCATTATCCGACGAAGGAATACCTTGTGCTGGATATCGCGGAAGAGCACTTCGGCCGTATGACCGAGATCATATTCGCATGGATCGACTCGCTTACCGAGAATAAGCCCGCGCAGGAAGCGCTTTCCCTCTTGACGGACCAGCTTTTGCAGGACAGCGACGCCATGCGGCTGCACTTCGCGCTTTTAAGCGAAGCCCTCCGCGAGGAGGGCGCTTTGCGCAAGCGCATCACCGCCAAGCAGCGGGAATGGGCCGTCATGCTCGAGGTAGGCTCGCTGCGCATGGAGGAACCGGGCGCGCAGCGCTTCCGGGCGTACAGCCGGGCGTATCTCGCCCTGCTGGACGGATGCGCGCTGCATATGCTGCTCAACGGGCAACTGGATACGAGCATGCTGCTGCGTCTGCTGACCGAATAATCATCCACTCTGCATTTGATTTTAACAAAAGGAGGCAAGTGTATGTCCGAGCTGTGCATTCCTTTTAACGGCCCCATACTGGTGGCCGGCGATTCTCTGACCAAGGGCGTCAGCTACGACGCCGACCGCAAGCGGCACGTGCTGCTGCGCGACGGCTTCTGCACACAGGTGGCAAAATTCCTGCGGCCCGCCGTACAGAACATATCCCGCTTCGGGTTAAAGAGCGGCGAGCTGTTGAGCTCGCTCAGGGAGACGCTCAGAAAAAGCGAGCGCCCCGCGCTGGTGCTGCTGGAGGTGGGTGGCAACGACTGCGATTTCGACTGGGACGCCGTGGCGCGCGACCCGCTCGCCCCGCATTCCCCCAACACGCCGCTGCCGCAGTACGAGCAGAACCTGCGCGAAATGATAACCGAAATTAAGGAGGCGGGCAGCCAGCCCGTGCTGTGCAATCTCCCGCCCATCGACGCGGAACGGTATTTCCGTTTCTTCACGCACGGGGACGAGGAGCGCGCGAAGAGTATTCTGCAATTCCTCGGCAATGTGGGGCGCATCTACTGGTGGCACGAGCGCTACAGCGCCACGGTGGAGCGCGTGGCGCAATCCACGCGTACGCCGCTCATGCTGCTGCGCGCCGCCCTGCTGGAAGACGAGGATTACCGCGCCTTTGTCAGCGAGGACGGCCTGCACCTCAACGAGCGCGGCTACGCGCGGCTCGCGCAGATCACGCTCACGTATGTGAGGCAGTACGCGCCGACACTACTTCTGTAATTTCGCTCAAACCGGCTGCGCCACTTTGAGCGAGACCCCGCGGGGGATTTCGCAGGAATGGACTTCGTCCATATCCTGCGATTTTTTCTCACAAATGCCTGCACCTGCGGTGCGGCCGGCATTTGTGCAAGGTGTCAAATCTGACGCGCATGTCGCCAGATTTGACTTATTTTATTGGACTTTATCATCGATACTCTCCTGAATGGGGCGACGAAGCGCCCCATTTTGCTACCAATGAAATTTAACGTTTGCATGTTCGCACAATGTTGAACTAGAACATGCGCGCCTATACCTCGGGAGGAATTGAGATCAGAATTGTATGGCAATTCGTACGCCGAAAGAATGGAAGCCGGAGTTATATACCACTCGTACCCCGGGGGTCGCGGGAGTGAAACCCCCGCTTTTAAATAAAATAATCCTTCGTCGCCGCCCCAAGGGGGCGGCGATACCTTTTAAATCATGCAACCCCGCTTGCATTTTACTCTCAATTTTGCATGCCGCGCAAAAACCTTTCTCCCTTCTTCTTAATTATATATACAATCCCCTTCAACTGTGGTATACTTATTCCATAGACTTGGCGGGCTTTTTTTATGTGCGCCGCTTATCGGCGGCCATACGCCGCCGGGCACGCGCTGAAGAAGAGGACGCTCCATGCAGATTACGGGCATCCGCCTGCACGATTTCCGCAGCTATGAACACCTGGCGCTCTCTGCAGCGCCGGGGTTGTGCGTGCTGGTAGGTGAAAACGCGGCCGGTAAAACCAATGTGCTGGAGGCGCTATTTTTATGCGCATTGGGCCGCAGCCACCGCACGCGGCACGATACGGAGCTGATCCGTCACAACCAGCCCGGGGCGTTCGTGGGGCTGACACTCCACAAGCGCACGGGCACGCACAGCATCGAATGCAGGCTGTATGCCGATAAGCGGCGCGAGCTTCGCATAGACGACATGGCCCTTTCCCGTTCGGGGGAGCTGATGGGCTGCCTCAACGTGGTCATGTTCTCGCCGGAGGACTTGCGGCTCATCAAGCAGGGTCCCGTCGAGCGGCGCAGATTTCTGGATATGGAGCTTTCGCAGCTGCAGCCCGCCTATTATTACCGCCTGCAGCAGTATAATATTGCGCTTCGGCAGCGCAACGCGCTGCTGCGCACGGATAGGCCTTCCCGCGCTCTCCTGGAACCGTGGGAGGAACAGCTCGCCTCCTTAGGCGCGCAGCTCATACTCGCGCGCGCATCCTTTATGGAGCGGCTTGGCGGTATAGCCGCCGCGCTGCACAGCGAATTATCCGGCGAACGCGAAACGCTGCGCGTGCTGTATAAGCCCGCCGCCGAGCCGGGCGACGAAGCAATGCTTACACAATCGCTCAAAGCGGCGCTTCATGACTCCGCCGAGCGGGACGCACTGCGCGGCGGGACGTCGGTCGGCCCGCACAGGGACGACGTGTTACTGGAGCTATCCGGCACCGACGTGCGCGCCTATGGCTCGCAGGGGCAGCAGCGCACCGCCGCGCTCTCGCTCAAGCTCTCTGAGATCGCGCTCATGCGCGAACTGGGCCGAGAGCCGCCCGTGCTGCTGCTGGACGACGTATTGTCGGAGCTGGACGAAGACCGCCAGCGTATGCTCGCGGCCGCCATGCAGGGCTGCCAGACGTTTTTGACCTGCACGCAGCTCGCGGGGCTTTCCGCCGCCGGCATAAAGGATATGACGGTGTACCGCGTACACGGCGGCGCCGTTGTTCCGGTGAAAAATGGGGATACTTGGTAATAGGGGTTGGGCTGTCCGATGCTTGCGTGGTATTGCTGCTTGTAAGAGCAATCAGTATCGCCGCCTGCGGGCGGCGACGATTGATTATTTTTCGGTGGTACAGCCGCAGGCTGTACATCAATCCTTGAAAGATCCCCGAATGTACCATTCGGGGGGCTTTAATAGCGGGAGGGCTTCGCCCCCCGCGCCCCCTAAGGATACGGATTAATTGCGGGAGGGCTTACAGTTCGTTATGGTCGTGTTTCGTCAGCATAAATGCTTCCTTACACTTCCTAACTCACTGGTCTTACGCAGCGCTGTCCCCTCCGCAGGAGGCGCGCTGCTTCGACTCCCCGGCCCCCTTGAGTAACGAACCGCTTCTTCGCAAGGCTGGAAATCAACCTGAGAAAAGACAGTGTAAAAGGAGCGCAAGCGAGAATGATCGTACACATCGGCTGGGACGTCTGCGTCCCCTCGCGGGATATCATCGCCATACTCTCCGAAAGAAGCGCGCTGTCGTCGCCGGAGACGGCGGCGTTCATACGCCGCGCGAAGGAGCAGGGCCGCTTTACCCCCTGCCCCGAAGGGGAGCGCGCCTACCTGCTGGTGCAGGAGGGGGAAGAACTGCGCGTCATCGCCTCCGCCATCAGCCCGGCCACGCTGCACAAGCGGTTCGCGTCGGATACCGTATTCGACGTATAGCCTGGCGGAAAATGATTGAGAAAAAACCGCGTACCGGTTACGGGCGCGTTCAGGAATTGGGAAAGGATTTGTGCATATGAACGAACAGAACGGACAGGAATACGGCGCGTCTCAGATACAGGTGCTCGAAGGTCTGGAGGCGGTGCGCCGCCGCCCCGGCATGTATATCGGCTCCACGGATACGCGCGGGCTGCACCACCTTGTGACCGAAGTGGTCGACAACTCCATCGACGAGGCGCTGGCCGGGTACTGCACCGGCATTTCCATCACCATACACCCCGACAATTCCATCACCGTACAGGACGACGGGCGCGGCATCCCTGTGGGCTACCATGAAAAGACGGGCAAAGACGCGCTGGAAGTAGCTTTGACCATACTGCACGCCGGCGGCAAATTCGGCGGCGGCGGCTACAAGGTATCCGGCGGTCTGCACGGCGTGGGCGTAAGCTGCGTCAACGCGCTTTCTGAAAAGCTCGTCGCCACCATCTGCCAGCACGGGCAGGTGTACCAGCAGAGCTATGCGCGCGGCATTCCCACCACCGAGGTGGAGAATATCGCCACGTGCCCCGTGGAAGAGCATGGCACCACCATATGGTTTTTGCCGGACGCGGAGATTTTCGACGAGGTCAATTTCCATTTTGAAACACTGACGGGCCGCCTGCGCGAGCTCGCCTTCCTCAACGCGGGCATCAAAATCTGCGTGGAAGACCAGCGCGAAGGTCAGCAGACCAGTAAAACGTTCTGCTACGAGGGCGGCATCGTCTCCTTTGTGAAGCACCTGAACAAGAACAAGGAAGTGCTGCATCCCGAGCCCATTTACATCTGCACCAACCGCGAAGAGGATGGCTCCGAAACGGCGACGGTGGAAGTCGCCATGCAGTACAACGACGGCTACAACGAAAACATATTCACGTTCGCCAACAACATCGCTACCATAGAGGGCGGCGCGCATCTGGTGGGCTTCAAAAGCGCGCTGACCCGCGTGATCAACGACTACGCGCGCAAATACAACATGCTCAAAAGCGCGGACCCCTCCCTTTCGGGCGAGGATATCCGCGAAGGGCTGACCGCCATCATCAGCGTAAAGCTGATGGAGCCGCAGTTCGAGGGACAGACCAAAACCAAGCTGGGCAACGCGGACATACGCCCGCTGGTGGACAGCGCGGTGGCCAACGGCCTTTCGACCTATTTGGAAGAAAACCCGTCCGTTGCGCGGCTGCTGGTGGATAAATGCATTACGGCCTGCCGCGCGCGCGATGCGGCGCGAAGAGCCCGCGAACTCACCAGAAGAAAGAGCGCGCTGGACAGCACAAGCCTCCCAGGCAAGCTTGCCGACTGCCGTGAAAAGGACCCGAGCCTGTGCGAGCTCTTTATCGTGGAGGGCGACAGCGCAGGCGGTTCCGCCAAGCAGGGCCGCAACCCGCAGTTTCAGGCCATACTGCCGCTGCGCGGCAAAATACTCAACGTTGAAAAGACCAGGCTTGACAAAATGCTCGCCAATGCGGAAATCAAAGCCATGATCACCGCCTTCGGCGCGGGTCTTGATACGGATTTTGACGTATCCAAGCTGCGTTATCATAAAATCGTCTGCATGACGGACGCGGACGTGGACGGAAGCCACATCCGCACGCTGCTCCTCACGTTCTTCTACCGGCATATGCGCCCGCTGATCGACCAGGGGTATGTGTACATCGCGCAGCCGCCGCTGTATAAGATCAGCCGCAATAAGATCGAGCGCTATGCGTATTCCGACGAGGAGCTTGAAGCCATACTCACCGAGATCGGCCGCGAGCCCAAGCCCACCATACAGCGCTACAAAGGCTTGGGCGAAATGAACCCCGAGCAGCTTTGGGAAACCACAATGGACCCGGACCAGCGC
>JAEWWD010000261.1 GCA_023396535.1 Bacillota bacterium | reverse complement strand
CTGTCAATATCATTTCTCAAAGAGGCATGAGACAATTGACTGTGAATTACGACAGGATAAATAATAAGATGACAGGAAGAACCCCGATATGCTAAAATATGTATTACATTATAAACTCCATTTGGGGGAACGTGATGAAGCAGATTTATACTGTCGATGAAGCCAGGCAAACACTGCAGACCTTGCGCGATATATTTGATATCGCCCGGATTATTGATCCGGTGCATTGTGTGGCATGCGAGTTTTTGAAAACCGGCGAACCTGTTTATGAGCAGTATTCGTGCTATTCCGTATGGAATAAGAATGAGCGGTGCCAGAATTGCGTCTCGATGAGCGCGCTTTCGGAGAAAACCCGCAAAACGAAATATGAATTTATCGATCAGGATGTCTACCATATGACGTCAAAATACATCCAGGTCGACGGACGCGAGTTTGTATTGGAGATTGTAAGTAAAATCAGCGACGAGGTATTGCTGGGCGCATTCGGCAGCGGCGAACTCATAGAACGCATCACCTCTTTCAACGACGCGCTGTATACCGATCCGCTTACAGGCGTATATAACAGGAAATATCTGAACAGCCGGCCCCGCAGCATTGACTGCGTGGGGGATTGTGCACAAGTTTCGCTGGCGATGGCCGATATCGATGATTTTAAGCTTATCAACGATACGTTCGGGCATGTCGCAGGTGACAAAGTGCTTAAGGCGCTGGCTTCGTTGTTTCTGAATTCTGTAAGCGGCCGCCGAGGTGACTGCGTGGTGCGTTACGGCGGCGACGAGTTTTTGCTGATACTAAGCGGTATCCCTCAGGATCTTTTCGAGGACCGAATGCAGTATGTTGTAAAAAGAGCAAGTGAAATGGTATTCGGCGGCTATCCCGGGCTAAGGATTTCTTTGAGCATTGGCGGCGTTTCACAACAGGAAGATTCCGATGCGACGATACCGGAATTGATTGCCGTTGCGGATAAGCGCCTGTATCAGGCAAAACACGGCGGCGGCAACCGCATCGTCGTGCAGGGCTGAATTGATTTCTACACAAAAACCAAGCATTCGAACGCATGAGAGATCATGCGTTTCTTTTATTCGCGCTATGCGCGCGGCTCATGTATAATAGGCAATGAGGATGAAGGATGGAGGTAGCGCTGTGAGCTGTGCGGATGAGTTGTTTATAAGCAACTGCAGGGATATCCTGCAAAACGGATACTGGGATACGGAGCTCGACGTGCGTCCGTGCTGGGAGGACGGATCCCCCGCGCATACCGTGAAATGTTTTGGCATCGTCAACCGATACGACCTGACGAAAGAATTTCCTATTCTTACTCTGCGCAGGACATATTTGAAAAGCGCGGTGGACGAGTTGCTGTGGATATGGCAGAAGAAATCCAACAATATCCGCGATCTCAACAGCCGTATCTGGGATTCCTGGGCGGACGAGGCGGGGAGTATCGGCAAAGCGTACGGATATCAGCTCGGCGTAGAGCATATTTATAAGGAAGGCTTGTTCGATCAGGTCGACCGCGTACTCTACGATCTCAAACACAATCCCCAGAGTCGGCGGATCATCACGAATATGTATGTCCATGCGGATCTGCATGACATGAGCCTTTATCCTTGCGCGTACAGCATGACGTTTAACGTCGCAGGCCGAACGCTCAATGCTATTTTGAATCAGCGCTCGCAGGACATGCTTACCGCGAACAACTGGAACGTATGCCAATATGCCGTGCTTGTGCATATGTTTGCAGCGGCGAGCGGCCTTGAGGCAGGCGAACTGGTGCACGTCATCGCGGACGCACATATCTACGACCGGCATGTGCCTCTGGTGGAAGAGCTGCTCAAAAAAGAGCCGCTCCCCGCCCCCCGGTTGACGCTGGACGGCACGACGGATTTTTATGCTTTTACGCCGGATAGCTTTCGGCTGGAGGGGTATGCGTATCATCCGTTTGCGCATACGATACCTGTGGCGATCTGATCACGAACGGCAAGCCGAGCATCTGGGAATATGAGATTTTGGAGGGTATCATGAAGCTGATCGCTTCTGTGGACAGCAACTGGGGCCTGGGGTGCGGGGGCAGCCTGCTCTTTCGGATTCCGGACGATCTCAAGCGCTTTCGCGCGCTGACGACGGGTAATGTGGTCGTGATGGGACGAAAGACTTTGGAGTCGCTGCCCAACGGACCGTTGCCCAGCCGCGAAAATATCGTACTGACCCGTGAGGGGGGGGCGGGAATTCCCGGCGCGCACACCTGCGGCACGCTGGAGGAGCTTTGGAAGATTTTGCGTAACCCAGCGTTTGCGGGGAAGGAGACGTTCGTTAACGGCGGCGCGCAGATATACGCGCTGTTGCTTCCCTATTGCGAGGAAGCGCTCATCACTCATGTGCGGGCATGCAGGGAGGCGGATTGCCTGCTGCCGGCGCTTTCACAGTTTGAGGATTGGGCGCTTGCCGATATTTCTCCCTGGCAGGAGTACGAAGGCCTTTGCTATGCGTATGCGACATACGTAAATCTGCATCCGCTGCCTTCCGGATAACGCATGGCCTATACATATTGGAAATCGGTTGCCTTGACAAGGCCGTGAAGACTGATATAATACCAATGGCGTTAGTATTATCTAACTAAGGGGGGATCCGTATGGCCAGAACGTTGGGGGAGCTCAAACCGGGAGAATCGGGCTATGTGTCCGCGGTGGGGAGCGACGACGCGCGCGTCAAGCGCAGGCTGGTGGATATGGGCATCACCCCGATGACGCGTATATTCGTGCGCAAGGTTGCGCCGCTGGGGGATCCCATCGAGGTTCATCTGCGCGGGTATGATCTTTCCCTGCGCCAGGCCGACGCCCTTTGCATAGAGTTGTTTGAACCGGAGGAGGCTGAAGCGGCCCTCGCGCGCGAACGGGCGGAAAGCCAGAAGCGGGACGCGCACGCCAACGAAATATTGGGGCGTTTCTCCTCCAAAGACGACCGTCCTGCCCATGAAAGCGCCGCACGCCTGACCGATTGGGTCGTTGCCTCGCAGCAGGATACCGTGCAATTGCCCATCCCTTCCTGCGACCGATGCGACGGCAGCCTCCAAAAAGGAAAAACGAAATCCCGCTGGGAATGCATGGGCTGCGACGGATGTGCGCGATGTCCGGTGAGCACGCCAAAGGACAGCATCTGTCAAAGGCGCGATATCGATAACCAGCCCGTCAAGCTGGCGCTGGTCGGCAATCCGAACAGCGGGAAAACCACTTTGTTCAACGCCATGACGGGTTCCCGCGAATATGTGGGCAACTGGCCGGGCGTTACGGTTGAAAAGAAGGAAGGTAAAATCCGCGCGCAGGGGCACGATATGACGCTGGTCGATCTGCCGGGTATCTATTCCCTCTCTCCGCATTCCATGGAGGAGGTCGTTGCGCGCAATTTTATCATACAGGAGCATCCCGACGCCATCATTAATATTGTGGACGGCACCAATCTGGAGCGGAACCTGTATCTGACGGTACAGCTGATGGAGCTCGAACGCCCCATGATACTCGCCCTCAATATGATGGATGAGGTGGAAAAATGCGGCGATTGCATTGACGTGCGCACATTATCGCTGGAATTGGGCATACCGGTGGTGCCCATCAGCGCCCGCACGGGGGAGGGTATTGGTGAACTGCTGCACCAGTGTGAGCTTTTAATCGCCCTCGTGCATGAGCAGATGCACCGCGGGTTCTGCATAGAGCCGGACGACGTATACGACGACGTCACACATGCAGCGCACCACAGAATAGGGGAAATCATAGGCGATACCCCCGAAAAGAGCGGATTGCCGCGGCACTGGTCGCAAATCAAGCTCCTTGAAGGCGATGAGCTGGTGCAAGACGCCCTGGATCTCACCCCGCAGCAGCGAGAGGAACTGGAGCAGGTGCGCGCAACCTACGCGGGCGACGATTCCCGGTTTGACAGCGAAACGCGCATTGCGGACAGCCGCTACCGCTTTATTTCGCGGGTGATCGCGGCCGCGCTTACGCGCAAGCGGGCGCAGGGCGAGCGCGGGCTTTCCGATCGCATCGACGCAGTACTGACCAACAAATACCTTGCTATTCCCGTATTCCTGCTGATTATGTTCGGCATATTTCTGTTGACGTTCAGCTCTGTTGGCGCATGGATGTCCGATATAGTGGAACAACTCATAGGCGGCGTTCTTGCACCTTGGTTGTCGACCTGGCTGACAGGAATCGGTACGTCCCCCTGGCTGGTTAGCCTCATATGCGACGGCATCATCGGCGGCGTGGGC
>JAEWWD010000248.1 GCA_023396535.1 Bacillota bacterium | reverse complement strand
GGCAGGGGCTCGCCAAGCGCCATCAGCATGATGGGCCATATGATGGTGTGGAAGCGCACGATCTCCTTGCCCACCAGATGGATATCCGCAGGCCAGTACTTTTTATACAGGCTGTCGTCGTCCGAATAAAAGCCCAGCTTGGTGATATAGTTACTTAGCGCGTCCAGCCACACGTACACGACGTGCTTTTCGTCGAAATCCACGGGAATGCCCCACTTGAAGCTGGTGCGGCTTACGCACAGGTCCTCCAGGCCCGGCAGCAGGAAGTTTTGCAGCATCTCATTGGCGCGGGAGGGGGGCTGTATAAACTCGGGGTGGGTTTTGATGTGCTCAATGAGCCTGTCGGCGTATTTGCTCATGCGGAAGAAATAGCTTTCCTCCTCCACCATTTCGACGGGGCGGCCGCAATCCGGGCAGCAGCCGTCCTTGAGCTGGCGCTCCAGCCAAAAGCTCTCGCACGGGGTGCAGTAATGCCCCATATAGGAGGATTTGTAGATATCCCCCTGCTCATAGAGTCGTTTGAATATCTTCTGCACGCTCTTTTCGTGGTACTCGTCGGTGGTGCGGATAAAGCCGTCGTTGGAGATATCGAGCAGATTCCAAAGCGACTGGAAGCCCGCCACGATGCGATCCACATACTGCTTGGGGGTTTCGCCCGTTTTGGCCGCGACGCGCTCTATCTTCTGACCGTGCTCGTCCGAACCTGTCAGAAAGTACACGTCGTAGCCCGTCAGCCGCTTATAGCGGGCAATGGCGTCCGCCGCCACCGTGCAGTAGGCGTGGCCGATGTGCAGCTTGTCGCTGGGGTAATAGATGGGGGTCGAGATATAAAACGTCGGTTTTTCCATTTGGCTGTTTTCCTCCTCCGGTTCGCATGCGGCCTACGCCGCCTGTATTGCTCAGTATTTACAGAAACGTATTACAGTATCACTTTGGCCCCATGTCGCACAGGGGTGTGCGCGATTGCAGCCCCAAAGCGTTGAGGCTGTACATCCAAAAAAATAGCGCCGTCCTAGGGACGACGCTGTCGTGGTACCACCCTGTTTCCCCCCGATAAAAACGGGGGCTCATCAAGTCAGGCGCTGTATCGGGCGCCGCCCGCGGGGCCTGAGGCAGGGTTTCCTGCGTTCGGCCGCCCGCCGCTCGGGAGCCATGTTGGGCGGTTTGCCGTCGTCCGGGCTTTCACCTTACCCCGGTCTCTAAAACGCGGCGCATCCGCTTACTCTTTCCGTCATCGCTATCCGGCTTGCGCCGGTATGGATTGTGCTGTGATTGTACCCTGTTTGGGCAGGATTTGTCAATATGGAGCACTGTTGCAAACGCTTTACATGCCTGCGGATATAAATCAGTTTCGCCGCCTTGCGGGCGGCGACGATAATCTTTTTTATTATAAAGTGGGAGGGCTTCGCCCCCCACTCCCCCTAAGGAACGGGTGCCGAGTGGGATCAGACCGACTCCCCATGGGGATATGGGTCCTTTCCGAGCTGCTAAGTATACGCAGATTTGCTTACATGTCGGAGGGGGGATTGGGGGAACGCCAGTTCCCCCAATATAAAAAATCTTTCGTCGGCTCAGTGAGCCGATACCAATAAAAACCCGCCAGCCGGATAGCGCGTATCCCATTCGAGCAATATCGTAAATTAGAAGCGCGGCCATAAGGCCGCGCATCCTTCATTATTCATTATTCATTATTCATTGTTCATTGTTCATTTTTAAGTTGCGCACCGCGACCACCCACGGCGTGAGCCCGCCCGCCTCGGTGCGGGTTTCGTATATGCGCGTAAGCCGCGGCTCGGCCTTGATGCATTTGCTCAGCAGCGTATATTCCATGGTGTAGAGCACCGCCACGCCGCCCGGCGTAAGCCAGTGGGGCAGGTTTTTGATGAGCGCGGCGTACAGCCGCTCGTTTTCAGTGTGCGTACCCACGCGGTTGCCAAAGGGCAGGTTACTAAGCACCAGGTCATAGCGTTCGCGCGCGGTAAAGTTTGCGCTGTCCGCGTTTACAAGCCCCGCGCGCACATTGGCGGCGGCGCAGTTCTCCCGCGCGATATCGAGCGCCCCGCGCGAAATATCCACGCCGGTCAATAGGTTTTTCGGGCGCAGTTTGCTCCATTCGATGAGCAGCGTGCCGCTGCCGCAGAACGGGTCGAGCACACGCCGCGCGTCCTTCATGAAGCCTGTCGCGCAGCGCGCCACGCAGGCGGCGGTCGCCGGGTGCATGGAGGCGGGCAGCGCCCGTTTGCGATAGGAAAACCGCTCGTCGGGGATAGCGGTGATCTTGCAGACCGCGTTCAGCATACCGTTTTGCTGCATAGTCAGCCGCAGTTCCGCCTCGTAGCGGGAAGGGTTGTTCGTAAGCGTAGCGCCGTCGAGCGCGTTTGCAAGCGCGGATATAAACGCCGCGCGCTCGGGGATATCCGGGCACTCCACGCGGTAGCCGTAGGGCGGGTTGCCCGCCAGCCCGTCTTTGAGCAGGGCGAGCATCGGCTCCTTCACCGCGTCCGCCACGGCGGCGGGCTTACTTGGTATATCGTGCGCAAGCGGGAACAGCAATTCAAAAAAGCAGCGCGCCTGAAACAGCGCGTCCAATGCCTTTACATGCAAAAACAGATCGTCTGCGCCCGCCGAGCGCGCGCGAACGCCCAACCCGGTCAGTTCTTCCTTTAATAACGGCGCAAAGCCGCGCGGCGCGCGCAGCAGCGCCCCATGTTCCTTTGAGAAGCCGGAAAACGCGTGCAGTTCGGCGTCAGATAGCCGCGCGCGGGCGCGGCGCAGGGCGTCGGCCTCCTCGCGGGCATGCTTTTCCTCGGTTTCGTCGGCTGCCACGGGCTCGGGCAGCGCGGCCAGGTAGTTGCGCGCCGTTTCCCCGCCCGCCGCGCCCAACGCGAGCAGCAGGGACGGGCGCACAAAGCGCGTGGCTTCCGCATCCAGCGCGGCGATGAGTGCGGGCGCGTCCTGTTCCTTCTCAAACGCGCCGATCAATCTTGCGGCGTTTTTGCGGGCTTTGGGCTCGTCGCTATGGAGCGCGGCGTACAGCCTGTCCCTCGATAAAGCCGCTTCCATATACTCCCGCGCGGCCTTCCCCTTGGCGGCGGCGACCAGCGCAGAGAGCGCCGCGGCCTCCCCCGGCGTGCCGACGGCGGCAATGAGGCTTTCGACCTCGGCCCGGTCGAAGGGCTGCTCCGCGCGCTTCACCGTTTTATCTGCGCCGCGCGGCGGATTTCCCTGAGCACGGCCTCCGTTCCGTCGGCGTGCTGTTCCGCCTCCATGGCGGCGATATAGCGCGCACGGTCGCGGTAGAGCGTTTCCAGCGCGCCGGATAGCGTATCCTTTGTCATCGCTTCCTGCTCCAGCACGGCGGCATAGCCCTTTTTCGCGAAATACGCGGCGTTGACGATCTGGTCTCCCCGGCTTGCGGAACGGGGCAGCGGAATGAACAGCGCGGGCTTTTTTAAAGCCAGGAATTCAAACGCTGCGTTCGCCCCCGCGCGGGAGAGCACGATGTCCGCCATGGCCATGAGGTCGGGCAATTCCTTCCCAATATACTCATACTGCACGTACCCCGGCTGGGCGGACGCTTCATCCAGCTTGCCCTTGCCGCACAGGTGAACGATCTGAAATGTTTTCAATAAGCGCGGCAGCGCCTGGCGCAGCGCGTCGTTCACGGCCTGCGCGCCGAGGCTCCCGCCCATCATGAGCAGTACGGGTTTATCGGCAGAAAACCCCGTCATGGCGCGGCCGCGCCCGGCGTCGCCCGCGTACAGCTCCGCGCGGATGGGCGTGCCGGTGCAGACCCCCTTGCCCCGCGTGTGGGCGAGCGTATCCTCAAACGTCACACACACGGTATCCGCAAAGCGCGAGGCGATGCGGTTGGAGAGCCCCGGCGTATAATCGGATTCGTGAATGACGATGGGCGCCTTTTTGCGCGCGCCGATCACGACAGGCACCGCCACGAACCCGCCCTTGGAGAACACGACGTCGGGCTTGATCTCACGCACGATTTTTCGCGCTTCGCCGATGCCCTTTAATGTGCGGAACACGTCCGCAACGTTCTGAAGGCTGAAATACCGCCTGAGCTTGCCCGCGTGTATGGCATGGTAGGGGATATCCGTTTCATGTTGCAGCAGCGTGCGCTCTATGCCGTCCGCCGTGCCGATATAATGTATGCTGTAGCCTTCCTCGCGCAGAGCGCGCATGAGCGCGAGGTTGGGCGTAACGTGGCCGGCGGAGCCGCCGCCCGTGAATATGGCCGTATACCGCATGGATCGTTCCTTTCGCCGCGCCCGCCCCGGGTAATCGCCCCCGGCGGAACGGGCCGCCTTTAGCTTCAGTGTATGCCGGTTCTTCCCGCGCCGTCAAAGCGCGGCCCCGGCAAAAGAGAGTATACCACAAAAGCCGCCGTTTGTGTTACAATAGGGCAACTACTATAAAGCTGCCGGCACGGTCTTTTCTGTTTCCGGCGGGTTATCTGTAAGATTGGCGGTCTAAGAATGAACAGGAAGAGTCTTCTGCTGGTATTGGCAGGCTATATGCTGTGGGGCGTGCTGCCGCTGTACTGGCATCTGCTCGCAAACGTCAGCCCGCTGTTTGTGCTGGCCAACCGCATCCTATGGTCGGCCGTGTTCACCGTAATCGTGCTCGCCGCAGGTAAACGGCTCAAGGAGCTCAAGGCAATGCTGCTCGACAGGCGCGTCATGAAGCTGCTCATCCCCGCGACTGTCGCCATCACGCTCAACTGGGGCATTTATATCTGGGCCGTGGGGCAGAACCGCGTACTGGAGGCGAGCCTTGGGTATTACATGAATCCGCTCATGGTGTTCCTTTTGAGTACGCTGGTATTCAAGGAACGCTGCGGCAGGCTGGAGCTGTTCGCGCTGCTGTTCGCGGCGGCGGGCGTAGTATACAGCACGGTACAGTACGGGGAATTCCCGTTCATATCCGTGCTGCTCGCGGCGCTGTTCGCAATATACGGCATGTTCAAGAAGATGGCGGGAGTAGACGGCTTCGTCAGCGTATCCGTTGAAACCATATTTTTAACGCCCTTCGCGCTGCTGTTCATGCTGATCTGGCCGGGAACGCCCGCGACGCTTTCGGGCGTGACGACGCTGGAGGCGGTGCTTCTCGTGCTGGCGGGCGCCATGACGGCAATCCCTCTCATACTCTATTCGCAGGGCGTTAACAGCATCCCCTTCCTCACGATGGGGTTCTTGCAGTACATCAGCCCCACGCTGATGCTGCTTTCGGGCATGCTGGTGATGGGCGAGGAGTTTTCGGTATCCAAGGTGGTCAGCTTTTCGTTCATAGGCGTGGGTCTCATACTCTATACCATCGGCATGGCAAGACGGGAGCGGGCGGCGGCGGCCGCGCGGGCGGCAGTCGCCGCCAATGAATAATGCTCCAGCGGCGGCGGCCGCGCCAATGAACAATGTAAAATGAACAATGATGCGAATCGCGGGTTAATCTGTATCGCCGCCTTGACCCTCGGCGGGGGACGCCTCGGGCACTAGGCCTGCGGGCCGTCGCGGGTGGCGACGAAACTTATTTTATTTAAAAGTAGGGGCTCCGCCCCGTCCCGAGGTGCGGTCTGGGCGCGTAATTAGTCCCGAGACGCGGATTAAAAACTTACGACAAAAATATTCCCCCAAAGCGACAAAGTTGCTTTGGGGTGGGTTCCAAGGGCCGTTACGGCCCTTGGTGGGGGTTCGGGGGCAAAGCCCCCGAACGTACCCGCGATTTTCAACCCGCGATTCGCATCAATGAACAATGGTTGTAGAAATTCCCTGAAAGGGAATTTCTTTAAAATAAGGGAACGCGGGTATTAATAAGATAATAAAAAATTCCCGAAGGAATTTTATCCTCCATTGTTCATTGTTCATTGTTAATTGTTAATTGATTCGTTCATTGTTCATTGTTAATTGTACATTCTGCGATTACAATAGGAACAGGACGCTAATATTACAGGAGAAGCACTTTTGGAAAAATCCTTCAAAAAACCCGGCCTGCTCGCCGCATTGCTCATAGCCGCCGCCGGTCTCGCATGTACGCAGTTTTCCCCGCTTCTGTTGGTGGCGGGAGGGCTGTTCGGCTACCTGCTGATCGCGGGCGGGCCTCTGCTGTTTTTGCTTTCCGCCGCGCTGTGCGCGGCAGGCGCGTACGCGCTTGCGAACGTCGCCGGGCTGTGGCTGCTCGCCATGATACTGCCCGCCGCGCTGTGCCTTTTTATCATGCTGCGCCGCAGGGCCGCGTATTTTGATACGGCGCTCTTTGTCAGCGCGCTGTTCACCGTCGCGTTTTACTTCAAAATCAACCTGCCCGACATTTTAGCGGGTTCGCCGCCGTTTTACACCCTGCAGCAGTGGTTCTCTGAATTCTGGGCCCAGGGCGCGGCGTCCTGGGCGCAGATCTACAGCCTGAGTGCGGACCAGCTCAAACTTGTACAGGAACTTGGCAGGTATTACGCCGCGCGGCTCCCCATTTACATGCCCGCCATACTCTGCGGCATTGGCGCGCTGATGGGGCTTAGTAACCTGCTGCTGTGCGTGCGGCTATGCCGCCGCGCCGCCTCGCCCATCAAGCCCATGCATGCGTTCCGGCTGTGGCAGCTCCCGAAAAGCTTCCTGTACGGCATACTGACAATGGGGGCCGGCGTATTGATCGCACCCGCCCTGGGCGTATCCTCTATGGACGCCGTCGCCGCCGCCGTATTCATCATCGCTCTGCTGCCGTTTGCTGTGCAGGGGCTGAGCGTGATGTGGTTTATGCACAAAGCGCGGCAGTCAAGCGACGATGCGTTCGTCATTGTGATTATGGTTTTGGTGCTCTTGCTGAGCGTGTTCTCGCTCGGCATCGTGGGCCTGCTGGAGCAGATATTCCATTTCCGCCGCAAGCTCCTGCAGCGGGGGAACCCGGGTAATCAATAGGAGGCTTTAATACGTCGTTCACTCGGATATGCCACCGGGGTAGGACTCGGTAAGTTTTTTGGAGGCTTTAATACGCCATTTTGCGGCGGCATGTACGGCGCAAAATGACACCTTATAGCGTAAGTTGACGCGACAGGCTTCCTGCGAAGCAGGAAACCGAGCGGCAACTTGCGCGGTGAAACTCGACAAAGCGCCTGCGGCGCTTTGTCGATAAGGAAGTGATGAGCAATGGATCGGTCGCCGCAGCGCGTATTGATCCCCATAGCCATCCTGTGCGCGCTCCTGAGCGTGCTGATTGGCCTGCAAGCGCCGATGCTGGGCCTTGTTTCGATTGCCCTTTCCCTGCTGGTGCTGTTCATCAGCCTGAGCATGCTGACAAAGCGCGAGCGCGAGCGGATTGCCGCCATGGACAACGTCATATCCGAAAACGCGTCCGCGGCCGGGCGGCTCATCGCCGGGGTGGGCGTGCCGTGCATGGTATTCGAGGCAAGCGGGCGCATCATATGGCGCAACCCCGCCATGAAAAAGCTGTACGACGGCGCGGATATCAAGGGTCTGCCCGCCGCCTGCAACCCGAAAACCCCCACCCAGTCCGGCACTATGGAATACGCCGGCGGCTCGTACCAGGTTATCACCATGCCGGTGCATCGCGAGCATGTCTCGCGCGAGCTGCTGTTCCAATACTGGCTCAACCGCACAGAGGCGGAGCATTACCGCCGCCTGTACGAGGAACAGATGCCCAACGTCGCCCTCATATACGTGGACAATTACGAGGAACTGAGCGCCAATCTGCAGTTCCGCCGCAATACGGTACTGACCGAGGTGGAGCGGATGGTATCGGAAATGGCCGCCTCGGTGGACGGCATATACCGCCGCTACGAGAACGGGCGTTTCCTGCTCATATTCGAGGCCAAACACCTGCCCGCGCTGGAAAAGGAGCGCTTCGCTCTTCTGGACCGCGCGCACAGGATAGAAACCGGCACGGAGCAGACCGTTACGCTCTCCATCGCGGTGGGCGCGGCGGCGCGCATCACAGCAGCCGACGAAGCCGCCCGCCAGGCCATGGAGCTGGCGCTCGGGCGCGGCGGCGACCAGGCCGTTGTGAAATCCGGCACCAACTATTCCTTCTACGGCGGGCGCAGGCAGCTTGAAAGCGGCCAGTCCCGCGTGAAAACGCGCCTGTTCGCCAAAGCCCTGCGCCAGTTGATGGAGAACTCCACCGAGGCGTTCATAATGGGCCACAAGCAGCCGGATATGGATTGCATAGGCGCGGCGCTCGGCGTGGCCCGCTGCGCGCTGCACGCGGGCTGCCGCCCGTATATCGTGCTGGACCAGGTGAACCCCACCATACAGCAGGCGGTGGATACCATACGCGCCAACGCCGCCTACGCGGGCCTTCTCGTTACGCCGGATACCGTGCGGGCGGCCATGCGGCCGTCTTCCGTGCTGGTCGTGGTGGATACGCAGCGCGCGAAGTCCACCATGGAGCCGGACCTCATCGAAGCGGCGGGCAAGCTGGTGCTGATCGACCACCACCGCCGCAGTGCGGACTATATCGACAACGCGACGCTGAACCATTTGGACGCGCGGGCTTCCTCCGCCAGCGAAATGGTGACGGAGACGCTGCAGTATTTTCACGAGGGCATACGCCCGACGGCGTTTGAATGCTCCGCCCTGCTCGCGGGCATCACGGTGGATACCAAGCATTTCGCGTTCAACGTGGGCGCGCGAACATTCGAGGCGGCGGCCTACCTGCGGCAGCACGGCGCGGATATCGGCACCGTGAAGCTCATGTTCCAGGACGACCGCGAGACCTACGCGGACCGCGTGGATACCGTAAAAAGCGCGACCATCATATGCCCGGGCGTGGCGCTTTCCACCTGCCGGACGGATGTGAAGAACGCGCCGCTCATCGCCGCGCAGGCGGCGGACGCGCTGGTGGGCATCCGCGGCATAGAGGCGGCGTTCGTGCTGGGCGCGCAGTACGGCGGCGTCAGCGTCAGCGGGCGGTCCCTGGGCCGCATCAACGTGCAGTTGGTGCTGGAGCGGCTGGGCGGCGGCGGACACCTGACCATGGCGGGCGCGCAGCTTAAAGACATTTCGCTGGAGGACGCGGCGGAGAAGGTAAAATCCACCGTACTTGAATACATGAAGGAACTGGATCAGGCTTAGAACGGCGATTGAAGCAGCAAGGATAACCGGCCTGAACGATATTTCTAAGGGGGCGAACGATATGAAGGTATTACTGGAACAGGACGTCAAGGGAACCGGCAAGCAGGGGCAGATCGTGGAAGTCAGCGACGGCTACGCGCGCAATTACCTGCTGCCGCACAAGCTCGCGTCCCCGGCGGACGCCGCATCCATCAACGCGGCCAATATCAAAAAGGCGGCCGCGCAGCACCGCAAATTCCAGGCGGGCGTGGAAGCGAGAGACCTCGCCAAGAAACTGTCCGCGCTGACGGTGCAGGTAAAGGTGAAGGTGGGCGAGAACGGCAAGATATTCGGCTCCGTCACTTCCAAGGAGATCGCGGCGGCGCTCGAGAGCCAGCACGGCATAGCGGTGGACCGCAAGAAGATACTGCTGGACGAGCCTATCAAGACGGTGGGGGAATGCAGCGTCAAGGCGCGGTTGTTTGAGGGGACGGATGCCACCTTTAAGGTGGAAGTTATTCCGCAGTAAGAGACAAGGTATCGCTGCTTTCAGCAGCGACGATTAATTTTTTATTATAAAGCGGGAGGGCTTCGCCCCCCGCTCCCCCTGAGGTACGGATTTATACAAAATTCCCTGCCTCATCATAATTTCGTAGCACTTAATCCCAGATATGACGATGCTCCGTTTCGCAATTTGCCTAAGAATTCAAACAAGCGTGCTGGGGCTTCGCGTGAACTATGAATGGCTGATACTCAAAAACAGCCTGCGTTAAAGCCTTTTGCGTACTGGCCGATATATTATTATCCCCCCCAAAGCGGCTTGCCGCTTTGGAATAGGGTTCTTAGGGCCATTATGGCCCTAAGCGGGGGTTTTGGGGGCAGAGCCTCCGATAAGCGGTTCGGGGGCAGAGCCCCCGACAAGCGGTTTGGGGACAGCGTCCCCAATAACACATGGTTGGGGGGTATCATGGAACACAACCCGCAGACGCCGTCGGCGCCGCCGCACAGCCAGACGGCGGAAATATCCGTACTGGGCAGCATGCTGCTGGACGCTTCGGCGCTGGACCTCGCGATAGAGGCGCTGCAGCCGGAGGATTTTTACGAGCCCGCTCATCAGGACATATTCTCCTGCATACGCACGCTGCGCAATACCGGCGCGCCGGTGGACGCCGTGGCGCTCGTGACGGAGCTGGACCGCATAGGCAAGCTGCGCGCCGTGGGCGACGCGGCGTATATCGCCGACCTCACCATACAGACCGTATCGGCGGCGGACGCGGAATACTACGTCAACCTCGTGATGGAGCGCTCCATGCAGCGCCAGCTCATACGCGCGGGCAACACCATATCCCGCGAAGCCATGGATACCGGCCGGGATATCGAGCAGGTGCTCTCGGATGCGGAGCGGCGAATCTACGACATCACGCTCAAGCGCGCGACGGATTCACTGTTGCCCGTGCAGGATACCATGTACGACGCGTACGCCCGGCTGGGCGAGCTCATGAACCTGCAGGGCCGGCTTATCGGCGTGCCGACGGGCTTTGTGGATCTGGACAGCAAAACGTCCGGCCTCAAGCGATCGGACCTCATCATCATAGCGGGCCGCCCGGCCATGGGCAAAACCAGTTTCGCCATCAACATCGCGCAGTACGCCGCGCTGCACGCTGCGCGCACGGTGGTGGTGTTCTCGCTCGAAATGTCGCGCGAGCAGCTCGTCATGCGCATGTTCAGCACGGAAGCCGAGGTGGACATGCACAAGCTTTTAACCGGCACCATGAACGAGGGCGAGCTCGTGAAAATATCGCAGGTGCTCGGCCCCATGGGCCAGAGCAAGCTGTTCATAGACGATTCCGCAGCGGCGGCCGTGCCCGAGATACGCAGCAAATGCCGCAGGCTCAAGGCGCGGCACGGGCTGGACCTGGTGGTCATCGATTATCTGCAGCTCATGCGCTCCACCAAAAAATCCGAAAACCGGCAGCAGGAGGTTTCCGAAATCACGCGCTCGCTCAAAATACTCGCGCGCGAGCTGGACGTGCCGATACTTCTGCTCTCGCAGCTTTCCCGCGGGCCCGACCAGCGCACCGACCACCGCCCCATGCTGTCGGACCTTCGCGAGAGCGGTGCCATCGAGCAGGACGCGGATATCGTCATGCTGCTCTACCGCGACCAGGTGTACAACGAGGAAGCGGACAACGTGGCCGAGGTCATCGTCGCCAAACACCGCAACGGCTCCACCGGCACAGTCAAGCTGTGCTGGCTCGGCGAATTTACGAAGTTCAAGAATCTCGCTTATTCATAAGATTGGGAAGGGGCGCACAAATGAAAGCAACCTTTGTACACGGCGACGTGGTATTGGTCACGGGGGCTTCCTCCGGCATAGGCGCGGCGACCGCGCAGCTCTTCGCGCAAAACGGCTATATCGTTTACGGCGCGTCGCGCCGCGGCACGCTGCCCGAGGGCGCGCCGGAGAATTTGCATCCGCTCGTTATGGACGTCACCAGCGAGGAGAGCGTCCGCGCGGGCGTGCAGACAATACTGGACGCCGAAGGGCGCGTGGATATACTCGTCCACGCGGCGGGCAACGGGGTATGCGGCCCGGCGGAAAGCTGTACCGCTCTGGATGCGCAGGCGCAGCTGGACGTCAACTATTACGGGGCCATCCGCCTCGTCAACGCCGCGCTGCCCCAAATGCGCGAGCGCGGCAAGGGGCTTGTTATCCTCATCGGCTCCGTCGGCGGCATATTCCCCATCCCCTTCCAGACGCTGTACAGTAGTTCCAAGGCGGCGCTCGCCATGCTCGCGCTGGGGCTGCGGCTGGAGCTCAAGCCCTACGGTGTGCACGCCGCGCTCATTGAGCCGGGCGACGTGCATACGGGCTTTACCGACGCGCGGCGGTACACCAAAAACGAATTCCCTGCCTATGCGGACGACTGCAAACGCGCCATTTCCCGCATGGAGAAGGACGAGCGCAACGGCATGCCGCCCATAGCGGTGGCCAGGGCCGTTTACGCGACGGCGCAGCGCAGGAACCCGCGCGCGCGCAGGGCCGTGGGCGGCGTATACCGCGTGTTCGTGTTCCTTAAGCGGGTGCTGCCCGAGCGGCTGGTGGAAACGCTGCTCTACCGCATGTACCTGGGCTGAACGGCGGAGAATAAAGCGAAAACTATTTACAAGGGGGGCGCTTATGCGGAATGAACCGACGGCCATGGAGGCGCTCTTAACGCGGCGCAGCGTGCGCGCGTTTACGGAGGAGCCGGTACAGGAGGCGGATATCCGCGCCATCGTGCGCGCGGGCATGCACGCGCCCAGCGCGCACAACCGCCGCGCCTGGCAGATGCTGACCGTCACGGACCGCGCGACGTTGGACGTGCTCGCGCCGATGAACCGCTGGTGGGGCATGCTGAAGGAGGCGACGCTGTGCGTCGTTACGCTCTCTTACAGCCCCG
>JAEWWD010000233.1 GCA_023396535.1 Bacillota bacterium | reverse complement strand
CGTATATGCGGATAATGCACTGACGCTGCACATCACTACAACGTTTGCATCCGGCCGCCAATTTGAATATACGGCGAGCTGCACAAAGGCAGACTGACCAAAGGATTGCACCCAAGATTAAAATATGATGAGGCAGACATATATCTTGATGCGATGAAAAGCAGGTCGCAACAGAATGTGCGAGTCCGGTGAAAACCTGTGGAAGGATGGCGGTTATGACAAGGGATACCAAAGCGCTGCTAAAAGAGAATATCGAACTGTTTCATGAGGCGCTACAGGATTTTGAGGCCTACAGCTTTTGTGCGGATGTGCGAAGCCGCATGGACGCGCAGGGGCTCTCCGCCTCTGCGCTAGGGGAACGAATGCTGGTCAGTCATACCATCGTGGACAGGTGGCGGCAGGGCAAGGCAAGGCCAAACGGCAAGGAGCGCATGAAAACGTTGGGCATGGCGCTGGGTATGGACGCGGAGGCGTTAAACGCGTTCCTCTATCGCAACGGTTACCCCAAGCTATATGCGAAGAACCCGCTAGACAGCGCCGCTAAGCTGCTGCTGTTAAATAGCGCCGACCGGGCGGATGTGGTGGATATGTACCGGGAACTGATTGGGCGGCTGGGCCTTACGGACTACGCACCGCCCACGGAAGCGCAGCCGCTTAAAACAAGCGTTTTGAGCGCGGAGCTTATGGAAGCGGCACGACAGGGGCAGGTCAGCGGTTGGTTCCGTGCCCACGAAAAGAATTTTACCGGCGACGCAAAGAAGCTTTTGCCGGATATGCGCATCATCCGTTACCTGCTACTGTATCTGGGCGAATCCACCGTCAACGAAATGGCGGTTACAGGCGAGCTGCCGGTAACGCTAAAAAACATCTTATACCCTCTTATTGGCGGCAGGGCCGTGCATGTGCGGGGACTTAGGGAAAAGCTCATCGCCTTTGGCCTGTATTGTAACATGACCGAGGATGAGATCGACGTACTGCTCGCCTATGCCAAGCTGCGTCCCATCTCCGAGCCAATCTCCCGCGCTGACCTGGCCGTGCTTTCGGTGTTGCGCGAGGCCCATGAGCGTTACCCATTCTATGAATATGAGAATGTAAAGCGTATCGTAGAGCAGCTCTCAGCATCCAAGGAATTATATGATAGGGCCTTACTGCCGGAATATGAGGCACGGCTGCAAAACGCCGGGCAACGGACCGCCTATTATGAAAAAGCCGTACGCACAGAGGACGAGCGGCTATTTGAAGAGTGTTATACTTCTTATTCCGACAGGGGCGTAATGGATTATATGCGGGATGTGCTCGCACTCCTGTGCGAGGAAGAACTGTTGGACAAAGCCGAGGCAATGTCCCTCCTTGAGTTGATACAGCGCACGGAGGCGGGCATATCCATATGGAGTATGAAGTGATACGGGAAGGAGAAAGCATATGGAACTGACCAAGGCAGCCGAAGCTTGTATTTCGCAGGCGCATATGCAGCGCATGAGCGCGGGTATTCACGAGAATCTGTGTGTTGAGCATGTTTTCTTTGGCCTTCTGGCGATGGCGCGCTACCTGGATCCGCCCTGCAACAAGCCCGAATATGTGGAGGAGGGCAAGGCAGTACGCGCAATACTCGCGCCAAAGGTGCGCAGCATCGAGAGTGCTTCGTGGCAGCTTAGAAAGGATGCCAGAGATCCGAACGTGGGTTATGTGGACGCCTCCGCCGTCATCGGCCGCGCTGCCGAGATGGCTGAAAACGCGGGCGATGATCTGAGCGCGGCGATCCTTGCCAAGGCCGTACTGGAAAACGTCACACCTGCCATACTGGCCGTATGCGGGGTGCTCGACCCGGAATGCGCGCGGGAGGATGCAAAGTATCAGGCGGCCAAGCCGGACAATGCCAAGCCCCAACTTGACCAGGAGCCCAAACAGCAGCCCGGGCAGAAGCCCAAGGAGGACAATGGCCCTACCGCCTCCCAATTTGGCGCGCTGCTGGCGCTGCTGGCGGCGGTGGAAGGCGAGCAGCACAACACCCTCAAGCAGGGTGCAAACAGGCAGAAGGGGCATAAAATCAAGCGGCGTACCAAGCTCGGTCTCTTTACCTATCGTGGCGGCATGGTCGCGGCATTCCTGCAGTATTTCCTGTTCGGTATCCTCATTCCATTTGCCGTGCTGTTTGCTCTGGAATATTTCACAGGGGCAGTAACCGCAGCAGCCACGCCTTTCGCAGGATTTTTAGTGAACGCCTTCATCGTGCTGTGGATGTTCTACCTTGCAAGAGGCGTGAACAAGCTGATGGGGCTGATTGGCAAGGCGTTCGGGCACTTTCTGGATCTTGTATCGGACTGCTTGCTGCTGCTGGCCCTTTCTGAAGCCGCGAAGCTTGCGTATACGCTCCCCGGAACGCCCGTATGGATACGCATTGTCGTGTGCGTGGGTTCGCTGCTGATCTTGCTGATCGGCGCGGCGCTCTATCGTCACCTGACGGATCAGGGCGACGTCACCAAAACGAAGATCATGTTCCAAAACGTGGAGGGTACGCCCAGCATGATCTTTTTCCGCTTCCTGACAAAGGAATTAATATTCCCTCTCGCCGTGTTCAGCGTGTTTTGGATATTCCGCATCGCCTTGCCGCCGTGGGCTGAGAAGGTTTTCAATATATACGCTTTCTTCTGGGTATGGAACGTAATCATGACTATGTGGAACTGTTGGGCACTCAGGTACAAAAGCTCCCACAGACGCTATCGCGGGCAGATTCTGGTACGGTTTTTAGGCTCGCAGCACATTTTTCTGCTGCTGCCGGGGCTCGCGCTGTATCTCCACTGGCTCTTTCAATGGTTCCCCATGCGCACGTGGGTGATCGTGCTGTACGGTATCTACGGGCTGTTTTGGTCGATTATGAGC
>JAEWWD010000220.1 GCA_023396535.1 Bacillota bacterium | reverse complement strand
CCAGCATTACGGAGATCACCGGCATGGAGGGCGACGTCGTCAGCATGCAGGATATATTTACATTTGAAACCGACGGTTCGCTGGACGGACAGGGGCGTTTCAACGGGCGGTTCCGCGCAACCGGCGTATACCCCAAGTGCGTGTCCAAGATACGCTCCAACGGCGTGGCCGTACACGACGAGTGGTTTTCATGAGTTTGACAGACTCTGTACGAAAGGAGGGCGGCATATGCTGAGATTGTTTCTTGCGCTGTGTGCGAGCGCGCTGGCTTTTTGCACCGTAGCGCTTATGCTGGACGCGGCGCTCCGCAACCGCATCCGTGCGGAAGAACGCATGGTGAAAATGACCGGCGAAAAGCCTCTGCCGCTTTCCCCCAAACGGCTGCGCGCGCAGCGGGCGCCGGCCATCAAAATATCCACCGTACTCATAGACCAGCTCGCAAGCGCCGGCGTGCCTATGCGCGCCGAGGAATTTCTGTTGATATGGGTGCTGCTGGCGTTCATACCGGCGGCGCTGAGCTCGTTGTTTGACGCGCACCTGCTGGTCACCATTACGCTGACCGGGCTTGGCCTCTCGATACCGCCGCTGTATGTGCGAAATAGCCGGCAAAAGCGGCTGCGCGCATTTGAAAAGCAGCTCAATCCGGCCATCATCAGCATCAGCAATTGTCTCAGAAGCGGCCTGACATTCCAGCAGGGCATGCAGAATGTGGCGGAGCAGATGCCCGAGCCGATCTCCCGCGAATTCGCGCGGGTGCTCCGGGAAATGCAGCTCGGGAGTACGTCGGAAAGGGCGCTGGCCAACCTGGCCCGCCGCGTACCCAGCGCCGACGTAAAACTGATGGTCACCGCCATACTCATTTCACAGCAGGTGGGCGGCAATCTTTCGAGCGTGCTGGAGAACATCGCGCAGACCGTGCAGGATAGGATAAAGGTGAAGGAAGAGGTGCATACCATCACCTCCACCGGCCGGATATCCGGGATGGTGATCGGGTTTCTTCCGATCGGGCTGGGCGTTATGCTCATGCTCCTGAACCCGGATTATATGTCCATGTTCTTCACGACGACGGAAGGGAGATACATGCTTCTTGCAGCCGCGGTGCTTGAATCTATAGGGTACCTGTTTATACGAAAGATCGTATCCGTCAAATACTGAGGCGGACACCGGTATAAGCTCCCATGCTGCCGGCACGAATATCAAACAAGCGCGAAAGGAGGCGGACCGCATGGCGTTTCTGGTGATTTCTTCATCTCTGTTTTCCTATGTGTTTCTGCTGTTGCTGTTCCACCGTCCGCGCAGGATGTACAGCGCGAAGGATCGCAGGCTCAGGCTCATTACAGAGACTGACAAACTGTTTGTTGACGAGCTGAGTCTGAATTTCTCCGATCGCTTTATCAAACCCTACCTGAACCGCATCAAGCGCGCGCTCGAGCGCGCGGCAACGCGCAACAAACGGGGGAAAGCGCAAAACGAGAAGCTGGAGAAGCAGCTTCGCATGGCCGGCATATATATGAGCGCATCGGCGTTCGGTACGGTTCGCGGGACTATAGCGCTGGGTATGCTTCTTCTCGCGGCGCTGCTGGTACTGCGCGTACAGATGCAGCCGATGCTGAAGCTGCTGATACTGTTTGCGGCCCTTTTTATAGCGCTGCTCACGCCCATGTACTATCTGATACTGCGTGCGCGCGTACGGCAGCGCTCCATCCGCTACCAGTTGCCGGATATGATGGACATACTGACCGTCAGTATCGACGCGGGGCTGAGCTTCGATATCGCGCTCAAGCGCGCTCTGGATAAATTCACCGGCGCGCTCAAGGAGGAAATGACGGTCACTTCCATGGAGATACAGATGGGCAAGCCCCGCCGCATCGCCCTGACGGAGCTGGGAGAACGCAACAATATCGCGGAGCTGAAGTCGCTTGCGTCCGCCGTCATGCAATCCGAGCAGATGGGCACCCCCATCAAGAACGTACTCAAGACGCAGGCGGCGCAGCTTCGCGCGGACCGCAAGCAAGCCGCGCAGGAGAGGGGCATGAAAGCCTCCGTCAAAATGCTGCTGCCCATGGTGGCGTTTGTATTCCCGGTCATATTCATCATACTGATGGGACCGACCGTACTCAACCTTATCAAAACATTCGGGTAAATACTATGAAATATGCGATGCTATACGACAACGGAAAACTGCTGGACCGCGTACAGATTGCCAATACCTTTCTGGAAAGACTAAGAGGGCTGATGTTCCAGCGCAATATCAAGGAAGGGCTGCTCCTGTGCCCCTGCTCACAGATACACACCTATTTCATGCGCGAACCCATCGACGTGGTCTATCTGGACCGCAGCGGCCAGGTGCTTTCCGTGGAAACGGCTATGGAGCCGCGCAAAATAGGCTGGTACATACACGGCTCTTACTGTGTACTCGAACTGCCCGCGCACCGCTGGTCACAATACCAGTGCGGCAACACGATAGAGGTCAGAAGGCAGGAGGAGATGGCCTATGTCCAAGTCCTCGGATGACATATTCCGCCTGCGAGAGCAGATAGAACCGAGCGAGCCCTTCACACGCGGAGGGCTGTCGGGCTATAAGCGTGCGGAGCTTGAGCATTTGCTGGAAGAACAGGCCAACACCATAGCCTCTATGAAGCGCGTATTCTACCGGGATACCGAAGAGCTGCGCGACCAGCTTATGGTGCTCAACGCGGAAAATCGCTGCCTGAAGGAACAACTGGCGGAATATGAAAAAGCGCCGCCTGTCGTTGTGAACGTGCCCGCGCCTACTGATGAACAGGCGCTGCGCGAGCGGCTGAGGCCAATCGTGGAAAAACTTCAGATGCGGCATCAGCAGGAGCTTTCATGCCTCAGGAACGAGATTCGTTCCCTGACGGAGAACCTGCAGCAGACGACTCAGACTCAGGAAGAACTGCGCGCCAATTGCGGCGCGCAGAACGCGCGCCGCCAGGCCGCGGAATACGCATTGGAAATCGCGCGGAAGGAAATGGAGACGCTCAAAGCACAGCATGATACGGACAGCGAAACCATCGCGCGCCTGCAGGCGACAGTCACAGCCTCCGCGGACGGCAATCTTGACGAGTTACACAGCCGGCATATACAGGAATACAAGCAAGCGCTTGCTGCGGCCATGAAGCAAAACGCGCAGCAGGAGGAAATCATACACGCGCTGACCCAGAAAATTGATGGCAGCGCCGTCCATTCCCGAGAACAGCGTGCGCAGCAGCTCGACTATCTGCGCAAAATCCGCGAAAGCTTTGACATGTTCTTCGAATTCATGGCGCCGGAGGAAACGCAGACGTCGCGACAGCAGCTTGTGCCGCGCGATAACCTGAAACCGCTTTTTAAGGAAAAGCAGGGTGGATAAACGCCTTGCGCCCATGGCGCTAGGCGCTAAATGAACAATGCAGAATGAATAATGAAAAATGATTGTAAAATCCCCTTTTCGGGGATTTTTTTGAATGAATGGAATCCGGGAAATTTGCATGGATACCTGAATACACGCGCAAGCTACTGACGAGGTGATGATTTTGACAGAAATACCGGGCGAATTTTTATCGGCGCTTTCAAAGGATGCGGCCGCCATGCAGAGATTCTCCGGCCTGCCCGACGAAGAGAAGGATCAGGTGCTCTCGCATGCGCGCGGTGCGAAAAGCGCGCAGGAGCTGGACCATATTGTGAGCCGTCTGTGAAAAGGAGGTGTCGGGCATGATAGAGCAGTTCCCTCCAGGATTTTTGCAGGCGCTGGCACATAATCCGGACGCCATGGAGCATTTCTTCCGGATGCCTTACGCGGAGCGAAAGGACGTCATATCCTCCGCGCGCGGTATGCGCAACAAGGAGGACATGGAGAATCTCGTGAACAGGCTATAATGTAAAAGTATGACTCTGAATTAAGCCGGAGGCCGTCGCGGGCCTCCGGCTTCAGCGTATCGACAAACCCTCTCTGGGGGTGTGGGGGATTCGCAAATCCCCCACATTTAATCCGATTTGATGATTGGTTGTGCGGTGCAGCCGCACATCAATCCTTGTAGAATATCCGAATGTGTCATTCGGGTGCATGTGCGTCAAATCGGCGGAAAAAATGCCGCTCAGCGGCATTTTAACCTACAGAAGACCATCGACAAAGTCCGCAGGACTTTGTCGATGCTTTAATCCAGCGCAACCAGCTTACCCTGTACGACATAGCGCGCATCGTCGTATTCGTACGTACAGGTGGAAAGCGTAACGATGTGGTCCTCAGGCGTGACGACGACGTCGCTTATAAAATCCGACTGCGTGCGCATGTTCGCGAGATATTCTGCGAACGCCTCGTCGCTGCCGAACGTTTTTTTGTATGTGTCGCTGGCCGCGCCCGTCGTATACCCCGTAAACAGCTCCACGCGGTAATTTCCATTCGGGGTCAACAGCAGCATGGTCGGGTATACGTTATAATACGTCTGTTCGCGATAGCCCACCAGCGAAGCAAACATGGCCCCGCTTTTCATGTGATGGCCGTAAATAATGGTGTTGGGGTCTTCAAAATCCGGCGCGTTGTCGCAATCTATAAACAGCGTGCCCATGCGGTTGCGCGAGCCGTCGAACAGGTGGCTCAGGTAATAGCTGTTGTCGCCGCCCTTCACGACGGGATAATGGATTACGGTGCCCTCGCTGATCAGCCAGCCGGCGATATCGTCGTTGATGGCGCTAAGAGCCTCAAAATCCGGCTGGAACAGAGGCGTGGGCGCGGGCGTGGCGTCCGGCGGCGGCGTCGGCTGCGGCGCAATAGTACTCTTGGCGGACAGCGCAAGATCGGCGTAGAGCTTATCCCCCGCGCTGTACTCGATGAGCGGCAGCAGGAACATGACGGCGCAGAACGCCATCCCCGCTACGCACAGCACGATGAGTATATTGAACAAAATTCTCTTGTTGCTTCTTTTGCTTTTATTTTGTTCCATAGTTGCTTTCATAGTTATTTAGGATTATTGGCAAGGAAAAAGGCGGCTCGCGGCGCATTGCCGCCGTGCCGCCTGTGCTTTCATACTCAATGCCCCCGGCGTATCAGGATTCTTTGCGTCTCTTGGCGATGAGCACCGAGAGCGCGCCCGCGAGTACTATGAAACCGCCCGCCCAAATATACAGGTTGGTGTCGTCGCCGGTGCCGGGCGAAAGCGGGATCTGTTCGCCGTCGTCGCCGATAATGATGACCGGCGGCCCGAGCGGGATGTCGTCGTCATCGTCATCATCGTCGTCATCGTCGTTATCGCGGCGGTAAACGTCCGCCTGGAATGTCCACCGTACAGTGCCGCTGGCATTCTGATAGGTATTGTCGAGATCGGCGGGTATCTTGATCTTGAGCGTTAATGTCATCTCGTCGCCCGAATAGAAGCGGCCAAGATGAATGAACACGCCGTCGCCCGTATTGGTACCGGAAATGGGCCAGATATTCTGCATGGACGTATCGGACGCGTCGCTGACAAGAACGTGGCCGTCCTCATCCTCCAGCGTGAATTCCACCTTGGAGAGGATATTCACCCCTTCCTGCGAGGCGTTCACAGGCTCGCCGCGCAGATAAATCTCCACCCGGCGGCCGGACGGATTTTTGATGGTGATTTCCTGCTCGTACGTACCGCCGGGCATGAGGCCCTGCAGATTGTTGAACAGGCCGGTTGCGGACCCGTCATCCGGTACGAAGCCGAACAGAGTGCTCGGCCCGTTGAACCTGACTTCCGAATCCGCCGCAGAGGCCGGGGCCGCGAGCGCGAACAACAGCAGCAGGCTGAGCGCCGCCGTAATTATTCTTTTCAGGCTGCTATAGCGTTTCATTGTCTGTCATCCCCCTATGCTGCCGCCCTGCCGGGGCGGCTGGATGGTGCGAGTCGCGGCTCTGGTTTGGTAAAGTCGCCGGGGCGCAGGGCATACGCCCCGGCTGGGAAGTACGACTAATTACAATTAGGCGTCCAGCGCGGCAAACGCGGCAGAAGCATCAGCGAAATTCTCGGCCTGGATCGCCTCGGCCTTCACTGTGATGGTAAACCCTGCATCCTGAAGGGGAGCAAGTTCCTGATCCAGTTCGCTGGGCAGGGCAATACCAGTGAAAAGTGCAGGTGTCGTGCTGTCGGAATCCAGTATGCCGTTATAGTTAAAGGTGTACGTTATGGTATCGCCAGAAACAGCGCCATCGCCGGCCATTGTCCAATTGGTAGCATTCAGACCTTTAACAACATCTCCAACGATATCGATATCATCACCCTCATACAGCTCAGACGCAGCGAGGAAGCCCGAATAGTTGGAAATCGTGACTTTCATGCGAACATAGGCACCATTGGAGCCGGTGTTCTTAACCTGTGGATCCTTTGCAGCCGTATCGCCGGGCAGCAGGGGCTTTGCCTCGTTGTAGCCAAGCGCGGCATTGGTGGGATCCGGCGTGCCTATTTCTTCATCATCAAAATCATAGCCATCCCAACCGGGCTCACGTAACATGATCTCCACGTTGCCCATGGTGAATACGTTGGAGACTTCGCTCGTGTCCGTAAAGTAAGCTAACGTTACGCCCAGAGCAGCTACCGCCACAAGGGACACAACGAGAGAGATAGCTAGTATCTTCTTCTTCATCGTCTTTTCCTCCATAGAAATTTAGGATCCAGAAATAATTTCTTTATGGGGCCGCCGTGAGGGCGGCCCCAGTAGTTATTATCTCAGACCATGTTACGGGGTAACATTCAGGTGCGTTCCAGCTACAATATTCAACTGGGATACGTCAGTCGTGCCTGTCTGGATAGCATAAGCTCGAACTACGATATCATTGGTAGCTGCAGTCTCAATAGCCTCCATTTCCGTTTCCGTCAGATCACCAATCTTAACAGTGGTGAACAACGGATCTGTGCTGGCGTCGGCGGCTACTGCACTGTTGTACTTATAGCAGCCTTTTGCTGCATCCCAAGTCCAACTAGAGCCGACATTGAACGTGATTTTGGAATTCTGCAGGCTCGCAGGTACTGTTACTGATATGTAAACATCAGCGCTCTCACTGCCAGTTTCAACCGTCACGGCAGGGTTCTTGGGAATGCTTACACCCGGAACGATCTTTGCATTGGCAACCCAGGTTGTTTCGGTTAGGTCGATGTTAAGATCGCCAACCGTAAACGTGTTGGTCATACTGTCATTAGAAGTCAACCACGCCAGCGTGCCGCCAATGCTTGCAGCCACGATCAAAGCAGCCGCGAGAACCATCAATAATGCCTTCTTCTTCATTTTCTTTCCTCCATTTAATCTATTCCTTTATTATTTTTGTATATAAAGCCCAGCAATTGTGGCTATGGCATCCGAAATACGTCAAGTGACGGGATGCGTCTGTACGTACTGGAAGGCTTCAAGTGCGGTGTCTACGTCCGTACCCATACCCTCGGCCTGTATGGACTGCGCAATAACGTTCAGTTCAAACACTTTGCCTATGTAAGCGTCCGCAAGGCCCGTGGTTTTGGGTGCGCAGGAGTCGATAAGCGCAGCCGTCAGGTTGTCGGTATCCGTTTCTTCCCCCGGTTGCACCTGATTGTTGTAATAGTAAAAACCATCGGCCGAATTGTACGTCCAATGATTGGACCCAGTACCCAAGTTATCGCCAAAATCGATATCATATGTGGTGTCCGTGGCAAGTCCGGTACCGGTATGATCAGTGTCGTTATTGCGCCATACAGGCACGAGCGCCACACGAATGTACGCAGGCACGTTGCCGATGTTCTGTATTTTGACATTTTCCTTTACAGAACCGCCATCGTGAAACTCTTCCACGACCTTATTCGGCACTTCGCCCGGCACGAACGTGTTGGTCAATCCCGATGGTGTGGACGTAAGCCATGCCAGAGTGCCGCCGATGGACGCGGCCACAACCAGCGCCGCCGCAAGGCCGAGCAGGATTGCCCTTTTGTGTAAACGGACGAATTCTTTCATGGCTTATACCTCCGGTCAATTCAGGGTCTTTGTTCGCGGCTGTTCGCCTTTTTGTCCGCCTGGTCCGCTGCTCTGAGCAGATCCGGTACGAACACCAGTATGAGTATGACGGCCGCCGCCGTTATCGCAAGTATCGTTCCGCTGCGGGTGTTCAGGAAGCTGGACGCATACCCCAACTGCGGTATGGTGAACACAGGTTTGCCCAGCAGATTCTGAAAGTGCACCGGCATAGCGTCGGGCGCGTTGTTGGCGTCGCCCTTTGTGTAAAAGTACTGGTTCTGTGCGTCGATTTTGATGACGCGGTGGGTGGCTACCTGCAGTTCCTCATTCAATACGAATGTAATGGGGTCACCAACCTGTATGTTTGCGGGGTCCGTCTTCTGTACATATATCAGGCTGCCTACATGGTAGGCCGGCTCCATGGAGCCGGAGAGCACCGCGAACGGCGTTAATCCCACCACGCGCACTCCCGCCAGCAGCACCGCCAGCAGTACTGCGGCCGCCACCAGCAGGGTGGTCAGCGCATTCCATATCTTCAATATTGTCTTTGGCAAAGGTCTTGTTCCTCCGTGCTGTTCTGTTTATGCAACGGGGTTGTAGGGTGCAAACCAGTTCACCGCAAGCGTATCGTCGGAGAGCCAGTAAGGCGTCCTGTCGGAGTTGCTCACGTTGCAGACCATTGTGGTATCTGCGTTGGTCTCGCCGAGCTGCTGATCGTTGCCATACGTGTCTGCCCAGCTAATGTTGGTCGTATTGTAATGCCACGACCAGGCGGTATCCTCGCTTACGCTGTAGGTACCCTTAGGCAGCTCCTTGATAACCTTGCTGCCGTTGCCTTCGATAACTTCCTTGAATGTATAATCCGCATGACCGTCGTTGTCCCTATCTACCAAAATGGTGAACAGGAAGCATTCGTCATCCTTCGCGCCGGTTACGCTCTTGTTGATGGTGAGCTGGCCTGTCTTCACGATAACGGTGAAGTGGTGGCCGCTGCTGCCTGGCGCAGCCGTAATGTACGGCGCGACATTGGTAATCGTAATCAATCCCGCTGTGCCATTCAGCTTCAAACTACTTACGTTATAATCGTGGTCGCCGCCTATAGACGGGGTCATAACATTGTTAGCATCCACGTTGGCCGTCGGTGAAACCGCTCCTACATTTGCAATGGTGTAGACTATGTTTGGCTTAGTGCCCTCAGTCGTTATCCCGCCGGGCGCTATGGCACATACCCAATTGCTTGCTACCGTCAGATTGCTGTCGAGATCGGTTGTTTCACCCAGGAATATCGTGGAGTCGGCACAATTGACCGCGGGCGTATACGTGTACACATTCAGTTTGTTGGCAACGGGCGTAACGATAACGCCATTTGATGTAGCCGTAAAGGAGAATTCCTGCGCGCCGCCCGCGTTTGGGGTAAATATGTTGGACGAGAACGACCCGTTCACGGGATCAGTTGCCGTGAAAGTATAGGCAACACTCGGCGCTGAGCCGGAAGGAAGGGGTACGCCAGTATGTCCGCAACTCCAACTGGAAACGGTAACATGAGAGCTGGAAACATCCGTATTATTGCCAAGGTACATACCGTAATGGAGCACCGAGAACGCCGGCTTGAACACATGGATAACCGCGTTATCCGCCGGGGTGGTAGTATAGGCGGCATACGTGCCGGCTACAACAGGTTCGGCTGTCGCCGTGAGAGTATAGGTTCTGTCCGCAGTTAAGCCGGCTGTCGCAATTGTGCTGGTAAAATTCGCAACGTTAAACGCTGTTCCAGCCAGAAGCGTATAGGAGGCAACGGTAGTTGAACCGTACTTCACATAATAGGTAATGTTCACATGCGCGTTGTTCACGCCATCAGGCACGAAGCCTGTCGGTAAATCCAACAGATCAGAAGCTTTGACTGTAGCCGTCCCAATGTAGATAGACTTATCATTCGCACTGATATCATAATGGATAGGCAAATCCACCGTAGGCCGCGTGAAATGTTCCTTGACGCTACCGTCCGCACCGTATACGCCGGATTCATCCTTATTGGTAGGCACAGTGTTGCCGCCGAATGTCGTATCCGTCGATTTGATGCTCAGCGAGAAGAAGAGCTCGTTGCCGCTGACCTTTGTGTTGAGCACACCGCCGACAGTTGCTTTTGCCACCGGGTCGAAATTGCAGTTGATAATCTGGATATTCTTATTGGCCATATCCAGCACATATGCGGTTCCACTTGACGACATCGTTCCGGCGGGTATGGGTGTATCCGTATGCGTGCCGTTTGCATTGTAAGTACGGAAGAAACAGTTAACCACTGGGTTGGTGTTAAAGTCGAAATCATCGGTAACGAAATCCTTTACGGTGGCGCCTGTAAGCGTGAGACCGTTGATCTCATTGACTATCCTGGTGAATATTACATTGAGTGTGCTGCTGGTACTGGCGGACAGATAGTATCCTCTTGTCTGCGCACCGCCGCTGCCCGCATGAGTCATATCCGTAGCGTTGGGGTAGTTGGAAGACACATAATGCATATACCGGTTTTCCTGATAGTAAGTGCCGCTAGTAATGCTTGCGGTCGGATCAGCGCCCGGGAAGATACCTACGGTGTATACCGTTGCGCCTATCGGGTTCGCACCCGTTTTGCTCTTAATGGTGTTCGCATGGCCGATCGCTCGATTTGCAACATCAGTAGAAAATGTGTTCGGATCCGTATAGGTCGGCATGCCATCCGTAAAGAGAATGACCACTTTATTTCTCGTCACGCCGTTGTCATCTGTTGGATCATAATTGGTGGTGAATATTCCCCTGGCCATATCCATACCAATGTCCGAATTGGTATACCCATTGGAATCCAGCCATGTAGAAGTGATTGCCCGCGAAACATTCGCATTGACGGATCCGCCGACATTGACAGGCATGAGCGCGGCACCAAGCGCAGCATTATAGCCTGACGAATTATACTGTACCGGACTCGAGCCCGTTACAGTCAGTATCTCTGAGTTTCGATAGGCGGGCTGGCCAGAGGCGCTCGCCGCTCCATTGGCAAATCCTACGATGGCAACTCGATGCTCAACGCCGTTCGTGGCGGCATTTTGCTGCAGCCTTGTTAAAAACTCGCCGACAACTTCCCGGAGAGCTTCAATATATAACTGTGATGAAGAGCCTTGCAGATAGAAATCCCAATCTGGTGCAGGACTATATTTCCCCTGCACAGTTTGATTAGCGGGTACACCCGAGGCACTCGAATAGTAATAGTTTGAATTGTTTCCATTATTATCTCTGGTTACCGTTACTTTGTCGTATGAACTGCCATTCTTTACGTAAAGGTCGGAGCGATTATCATAAGCATTGCTGTTGTTACTTGGATTAAACTCGCTATAACTCGGGCTTGTAAAAGAATACATCCCCATACTGCTCGACTGATCCAACACCAGCACGACGTCTGTAGGAACCGTAATTTCAGTTTGAGATTGGGTGCCGGTTGTATATACAGAGAAATCTAACTGATAATTTTTCCCACCCGTGGGTGTGAGCGTTTTGCTCGTTTCGATCGAATCGTTGGTGACGCGCGGTATGCTTTGCGTTGTCATCATACCCATGCCTCCCATTAAACCCTCCATGGAATACAGCATGGGGCCAACTTTGGCGTAGTCTTCAGCCGATGCAATTTTTTCGCCAAACCAGGCGGCTACCTGATCTTCTGTCAAATAGCCATCTAACGAATCTATCTGCTCCTGCGTCAGTTCCTCCAGCGCAGCCGTAAGCTCGTCCTCATTGAGCGTAAGCAAATACGCGTACAGCTCTTCGCCGCTCAGGTCCGCAAGCACGATAGCTTCCGGCGTGGGAGTCGGCGTAGGCGTGGGGGTCGGCGTTGCCGGCAGGGAGGACGCGGCCGGCGTGGGCGTGGCCGTTTCGTCGGCGACCGGCGTGGGCGTTGCCGTTTCGTCCTGGCCTACAGGCGCGGGCGTGGCATCATCCGTTTGATCCCCGGGTGTTTGGGTGATAGCGGGCGTCTCGTTTACGGGATCCTCTTCTCCCGTCGCAAAGCCGGCCATGGGGAACACGCCCAGGACCAGCACGACGGCGAGTATGAGCGAAATCAGTTTTCTGCTTTGCATCTTCATCCCGCTTCTCACTCCTTAGCTGGAATTGCCCGGCCTTCACTAGCCGGGCAGTCTGTTGTCACTAATCTGGGACAATCATACAACATGCCGGTCACAGCCCAGTCACAAAACGATCTCAACTAAATTTCATTTTGCCCTCATTTCATGCCTGTAACTGGAAAATCTCCTGTTTGTTCTTTTTATGTTCACAAAAACAATGATTTCCGGTTTTTCGACAGAAATACTTTTCCTGTAAATTTTTTTCGATCGTATGCGGGACAAAATGTTTTATTCTTACGCGCAGGCCTTGCAAGGCGGATTCCGTGCGAATGATTCGTTAAATATTGCAGAAAATAACAGGATATGCATATCGGATACTCATATTAATAGGAAGCATTGGCCAGACATCCCATCGCAGAGAGAGCCTTTTCAGCTTTTATGGATAATCGGACGACCCTCGGACATGATTTTACATAGATTTGATACTGCTTGAATGCCCGCGTGACAATGCAGCGCTATGCTAGGCAATGTAAAAAGAAATATGGAGGAAAGAGACATGAAGACCCGTAAACTCAGTATCGTACTTGCCGCCGCGCTGATGGCGCTGATGGTATTCGCAGGCTGCACACCCGCCGCGCAGCAGCCCGCCGCCACCGAAGCCCCTGCCGCGACCGAAGCCCCCGCTGCGACCGAAGCTCCCGCGGCCCCTGAAACCCCGGCTTCCAGCTTCGACACCACGCAGGATATCGTCGTGATCTCCCGTGAAGAAGGCTCCGGCACGCGCGGCGCGTTCATAGAGCTCGTAGGCATCGAGACCAAACAGGATGATGGCACCAAGGTAGACAACACCACCGAAGAAGCCATGATCACCAACGACACCGCCGTCATGATCACCACCGTCGCGGGCAACCCCTACGGCATCGGCTATATCTCCCTCGGTTCCCTCAACGATACCGTGAAGGCCCTGCAGGTTGACGGCGCCGACGCTACAGTCGCCAACATCAAGTCCGGCACGTACAAGGTAGCCCGTCCGTTCAACATCGCCACCAAGGGAGCCCCCAGCGACGTCGCGCAGGATTTCATCAAGTACATCATGAGCGCGGATGGCCAGACGGTTATTGAAGCCAACAAGTACATCAAGAGCGACGACAACGCCGCCGCTTACACCGCCGCCAATCTTTCCGGCAAAATCGTGGTCGCCGGCTCCTCCTCCGTAACGCCGGTTATGGAAAAGCTGGCCGAAGAGTACATGAAGCTCAACCCCAACGTCACCATTGAGATCCAGCAGAGCGACTCCTCCACCGGCATGAAGAGCGCCATGGAAGGCACCTGCGACATCGGCATGGCCTCCCGCGAACTGAAAGAGAGCGAGCTGGCCGAACTGAGCGCCACCGTAATCGCCATGGACGGCATCGCCGTGGTCGTCAACCCCGAGAACTCCGTCGCCGGCCTCACCACCGAGCAGATCCGCGGCATATTCACCGGCGAAATCACCAACTGGAGCGAGGTTGCGTAACAGCGGCCTGAACCGAACAACCGCAATGTTGCCGCCCGCCAACGCCAACGCGTTCCGGGCGGCATGCGCGCGTTTTCACGGCCCATTTTCCGCGCCGTCGATAAGCGCACCATACAACCATTCGGAGGAACACACATGAAGCATTGGAAGGAACGGGTCATGCAGGCCGTATTCGCATTGGCGGCGGCCGCCTCCATACTATCCGTGGCGCTGATCTGCATTTTCCTGTTCGCGAACGGCCTTCCGGCCATATTTGAGATTGGGCCCGCTAAATTCCTGCTGGGTACGACATGGAAGCCGGGCCAGGATATCTACGGCATATTCCCCATGATCGTGGGCAGCATTTACGTCACGGCGGGAGCCATACTGGTGGGCGTGCCCATCGGTCTTTTAACCGCCATATTCATGGCGCGCTTCTGCCCCCAAAGGCTGTACCGCGTACTCAAGCCCGCCACCGAGCTGCTGGCCGGTATTCCCTCGGTAGTATACGGCTTTTTCGGACTGGTCGTGATCGTACCGTTCGTACGGGAAACCTTCGGCGGCAGCGGCTCATCCCTGCTGACAGCCTCGGTGCTCTTGGGCATCATGATACTGCCCACCATCATAGGCGTGGCGGAAAGCGCCATCCGCGCCGTACCGGAAAGCTATTACGAGGGCTCTCTCGCTTTGGGCGCAACGCATGAACGCAGCGTATTCCGCGCGGTAGCGCCCGCCGCCCGCTCCGGCCTGTTCGCGGCCGTGGTTCTCGGCCTTGGACGCGCCGTGGGCGAGACAATGGCCGTCATTATGGTGGCCGGCAACCAGGCGCGCATGCCCGCGGGGCTGCTAAAAGGGCTCAGGACGCTGACAGCCAACATTGTCATCGAGATGGGGTATTCCGCCGATCTGCACCGCGAGGCGCTGATTTCTACGGCGCTGGTACTGTTCGTATTCATACTTATCATCAACGGGCTGTTCTCGCTGCTCAAAAGGAGGTCGAACATATGACGGGCGCGACCTATCCGAAAATAGCGCATCCCGGCCGCAAATCCGCCATAGCGCTGCGCGCGCTCGTATATCTCGCTGCGCTGATTACAGTTGCGGTGCTGGTATTCTTAGTCGCGTACATTCTGATAAAGGGTATTCCGTACCTGAAACCGGACCTGTTTTCCTGGAAATATACATCCGATAACGTATCCATGGTTCCCGCCATCATCAACACCGTGCTTATGACGGCCCTGTCGCTGCTCATCGCCGCGCCGTTCGGCATATTCGCGGCGGTATACCTGGTGGAATACGCAAAGCGCGGCAGCAAATTCGTAGCGGCCGTGCGCGTGACCGCGGAGACTCTCGCGGGCATACCCTCCATCGTGTACGGACTGTTCGGCATGCTGTTCTTCGTGACGCGGCTGCAATGGGGATTATCGCTGATTGCGGGCGCCTGTACGCTGGCGGTTATGATTTTGCCGCTCATACTCCGTACGACGGAGGAAGCGCTCAAATCCGTGCCGGATATGTACCGCGAGGGCAGCTTCGGACTGGGCGCGGGAAGGCTCAGGACAGTATTCTCTATCGTGCTGCCCGCGGCGGTGCCGGGCATACTCGCGGGCGTGATACTGGGTATCGGCCGTATCGTGGGAGAGACCGCCGCGCTCATTTACACAGCCGGCACGGTGGCGAGGGTGCCGGAAAATCTGTTTTCCTCCACCCGCACGCTTTCGGTGCACATGTATTCTCTGGCGCGCGAAGGACTCCATATCGACCAGACATACGCGACCGCCGTGGTGCTGTTGGTAGTGGTAGTGGGCGTCAACGCGCTGTCCTCCATGACGGCGCACAGGCTTATTAAGCGCTTCGGCGGATAAACGGATGAAACCAAGCGCCGCAGACCTTATCGAAATCAGGCCAACGATACGAAAGGACTATGCACATGCAGAATGTCGCAAAATTTGAAATAAAGGATCTGGATTTATATTACGGCTCCTTTCAGGCGCTCAAAAGCGTATCCATGTCCGTACCGGAAAAGGAGATCACCGCTATGATCGGCCCCTCCGGCTGCGGGAAATCCACGCTTTTGAAAACGCTCAACCGCATGAACGATTTGGTGGAAGGCTGCCGCATAGACGGCTCCGTGCTTCTCGACGGGCAGAGTATATTCAACGGCATGGACGTCAATCTTCTGCGTAAACGGGTGGGTATGGTATTCCAGAAACCCAACCCCTTCCCCATGAGCGTATACGACAACATCGCCTACGGCCCTCGTACGCACGGCATACGCGCCAAAGCAAAACTCGATGATATCGTGGAACAATCCCTGCGCGGCGCAGCGATATGGGACGAAGTGAAGGACCGGCTCAAGAAAAGCGCGCTCGGATTATCAGGCGGACAACAGCAACGGCTTTGCATAGCGCGCGCGCTGGCCGTGGAGCCGGAAGTGCTGCTGATGGACGAACCGACGAGCGCGCTGGATCCAATCTCCACCTCGCGCATAGAAGACCTTGCTACGGAGCTGAAAGCCCAATATACTATACTTATCGTAACGCATAACATGCAGCAGGCGGCGCGCATCTCCGACAAAACGGCGTTCTTCCTGCTGGGCGAAATGGTCGAGTACGGCGAAACGGAGCAATTGTTTTCCATGCCCAGGGATAAGAGGACGGAGGATTATATTACAGGGAGGTTCGGATGATGCGATATAAGTTCGACGCACAGCTTGAGCTTTTAAACGATGAACTCATCGAAATGGGCGCGCTGATCGAGCACGCCATACAAAGCGCCTGCGCGGCGCTCAGTTCCCGCAGCACGGAAGCGGCGCGGCAGGCCATTGCGTTCGACCGCGAGATCGACGAAAAGGAAACCCAGATCGAAACCCTGTGCCTCAAGCTTCTTTTACAGCAGCAGCCCGTGGCGCGGGATCTGAGGCTTATATCCGCCGCGCTGAAAATGATTACGGATATGGAACGCATAGGCGACCAGGCCGCGGACATTTCCGAGATCGTGCTCATGATGGAGGGCTCGACGGGATATGCGCAGCCGGACGAGATCGAGAGTATGGCTGCCGCCACCATCCGCATGGTAACCGAGAGCATTGACGCGTTCGTAAAACGCGACGCCGGGCTTGCGCAGGCCGTTATCGAATCGGATGACGAAGTGGACGATCTGTTCGTGAAGGTGCGGGAACAGTTGGTGTCCCGCATAGCGAACGACCCCGCCTCCGGCGCGTATACGCTGGATCTGTTCATGATTGCGAAATACCTTGAACGTATCGGCGACCACGCGGTAAATATCGCGGAATGGGTACTGTTTTCTATCACCGGCATACACAAGAGCGACGAACAGGAATGAGTGCGCTATGATTTATTATGTGGAGGACGACGCGAATATCCGGGAGCTGGTGCTGTATACGCTCCTGCAGACGGGCTTCAACGCACGGGGTTTTACGGACGCGAACGAATTTTGGGCGGCCATGTCGCAGGAGCAGCCGGAACTGGTACTGCTGGACCTTATGCTGCCCGGCGAAGATGGGCTGAGCATATTGAAGCGCCTGCGCGGCGCGGCCCCCACCCGCTCTCTGCCCGTTATATTGCTGACGGCGCGCGGAGCGGAATACGACCGCGTAACGGGGCTCGACTGCGGCGCGGACGATTATGTGACCAAGCCCTTCGGCATGATGGAGTTGATTTCCCGCATACGCGCCGTGCTGCGCCGCGCCACCCCGCAGGAAAAGGCGGAGCTGCTTACGGCGGGCGCGCTCACGGTGGATACGGACAGACACTCCGTCACCTGCGGCTCCAACCCTGTTGTGCTTTCCTTCAAAGAGTTCTCGCTGCTGCGCTTCCTGCTGGAAAACCGCGGCCGCGTATTTACGCGCGACAGGCTGCTGCTGGCCGTATGGGGCTACGACTATGCGGGCGGTACCCGCACGGTGGACGTACATATACAGACGCTAAGGCAAAAGCTCGGCGACTGCGCCGGAGTCATAGAAACCGTGCGCGGGGTAGGGTACAGGGCGAAAGAGTAATTTTTAAAATGCTTCGCATTTTGAAAATTACTCAATGAATAATGCATAATGCATAATGAACAATGATGTGGAAATTCCCTTTTAGGGAATTTCTTTGAATCAATGCGGAACGATATTCCTTCCATCAAAGCGACGAAGTCGCTTTGTGTTGGGTTCTTAGGGCCGTTACGGCCTTGAGCGGGGGTCCGGGGGCAGAGCCCCCGGAAAGCGACCCGGGGGGCGGAAACTCCCGAGAAAGCGGCAATACATGCAAAAACGTATTTTTCGCAACCTGTTTCTGATCGCGTTTACATCGGTGCTGCTGGGCGCGGCGCTGATTGTAAGCGCGCTTTACGGCGTGTTCACCCGGCGGCTGCGGCAGGAATTGAAAAGCGAAGCGGGATATGTTGCGGCGGGGCTTGAGCAAGCGGGAGACAGGGATGCGTTTTTCACGCAGGCGGAGAAATCCGACGTCACGCGCATCACGCTGATCGCGGCGGACGGCACGGTACTCTACGACAGCGCCGCGGACGAAACCACAATGGAAAACCACGCCAACCGCCCGGAAGTATTGCAGGCCCTGGCGGCGGGCGAGGGGGAAAGCGCGCGTCCGTCCGCCACGATGGGCGAAGAAACGCTGTACTATGCGCGGCGGCTGAGCGACGGCGCGGTAATCAGAATTTCGGAATCGCAAAAGAACATAGCGGGAATGGTGTACGACACGCTGCCGGCGCTGCTGGGTCTGAGCGCGCTGACGTTGCTGCTGACCTCCCTTCTTTCGCGCGCCCTGACGCGGCGCGTCGTCGCGCCGCTAAACGCTTTGAACCTCGACGATCCTCTGAATAACACGGCGTATGACGAGCTCTCGCCGCTCTTGAAGAGGCTGGAGGATCAGAAGCGCCAGATTGAGGCGCAGATACGCGAGCTCTCGGCGCGGCGCGACGAGTTCGAAGCCATCGCCGACAACATGCGCGAGGGGCTGGTCGTCCTCAACGCCCGGGGCATGATACTTTCCATTAACAAAAGCGCGCGCCGCCTGTTTCGCGCCGGCGCCAACAGCGAAGGGCGACATTTCATGACGCTGGACCGCAGCCTGCAACTGCAGACGGCGGTGGAGCAGGCGACCTCCGGCGCGCCGGCGGAAGCGCAGATGACTCTGCGCGGCCGGGACTATCAGCTTCTGACCAGCCCCGTACGCGAGAGAGGGGCGGTAACGGGCATTGTGGCGCTGATACTGGACGTAACCGAGCAGCAGGCGCAGGAGCGCATGCGGCGGGAGTTCTCCGCCAACGTATCGCACGAGCTCAAAACGCCGCTTACCTCCATTTCCGGCTACGCGGAGCTCATCATGAGCGGCGTCGCCCGGGCTGAGGACGCGCCGGGCTTCGCACGGCGCATCCACGACGAAAGCAGCCGGCTGCTCGCGCTTATCGATGATATACTCCGCCTTTCCCGGCTGGACGAAGGCGGTGCGGGCCTGCTGTGGGAGAGCGTGGAGCTTGGCGCTTTGGCGCAGGCCGTAACGGAAAGGCTCGCTGGAACCGCGCGGGAAAAAGACATATCCATAACGGCTGAAGGCGGGCCGTCGCAGGTATACGGCGTCAGGCAGGTGTTGGAGGAAATGCTCTACAACCTTGTGGATAACTCCATACGCTACAACAAGCCAGGCGGCAGCGTACAGATATCGATATCGCATGGAGCGGACGGCGGAGCGGTCGCCACGGTAGCGGATACCGGCATAGGCATACCACCGGAGCATCAATCGCGCGTATTCGAGCGCTTTTACCGTGTGGAAAAGAGCCATGCGCGGCAGACGGGCGGTACGGGGCTGGGGCTTTCCATTGTAAAGCGCGGGGCGCTGCTGCACGGCGCTCACGTGGAGCTGACCAGCGAACCGGGACGGGGCACGACGGTGCGCATACTGTTCCAGCCGGATAAGAGCGCACAGCAAACAGGCGTGTAATCCGAACGAGAATTCAGTTCGCCGCGTGCGGAGGGCGCGCGGCTTTTTTATTTATTCATGCTCCTGTATGCGCAGCGCCATCCCCCGAAGCTTTGCAGCCCTGCTTAATAAATCAACATCCAGACGTATACGATTGCGCGCCTGCATAAAAACAGGTATACTATTCAAAACGTACGGCGATTGCCGCGCGCATTTCCTAATAAAACTGAACAAACGGGGGAGACGAGTATGCAGCATACATTCAAGCGGGGCATCTTCGACCGTTACGACGGCTGGCGCGTACGCAATGTGGATACCTTCTTCAGCGTGGCGCCCTTCATACTGCGTACCCGTATCGATTCGCAATGCTTTTTTGAGGAGACCATTCCCATCGAGAATTTGGAAGCCTTTATCCGCAAGCAAAAGGAGACCATGCCGGAAATCACATTCATGCACGTCATCATCGCGGCGATGGTGCGCATGTACTCGCAGCGCCCCTATCTGAACCGCTTCATCGTGTGGAACAAGATATACGCGCGCAATTCCATACACCTGTCGCTGGCGATCAAGCGCTCCATGACCGACCGCGGAGAAGAAACCATTGTGAAGCCGGAATTCGAGCCGACGGATACGCTCGCGGATATTGTGAAGCGCGTGGCGGAGGCCGTTGAAGAGAACAAGGCGGAAGATGCGGACAACAGTACCGATAAAATCGCGCGCATGCTCGGGTATATGCCCGCTTTCCTCATGCGCTTTATCGTAGGATTCCTGCGTTCTCTGGATAACGTGGGCAAGCTGCCCCGCGCCATACAGAGCGCCAGCCCCTTTCATTCCAGCATGTTTCTGACCAACCTCGGCTCGCTTGGCATAGGACCGATTTACCACCACCTGTATGAGTTCGGCACCGTCAGCGTGTTCGCCGCCATGGGCAATAAAACCCGCGTGCATACCGTCACCGAAACGGGCGAACGTGAGGTAAAGCGCTTCATAGGCCTCAAATTCGTTACCGACGAGCGCATTTGCGACGGGTACTATTATGCCGCCTCCATGAAGCTGTTACGGCGCCTGCTCATGAACCCCGAAGTACTGCTGACCCCCCCGGAGACCGTGCAGGTGGACGACGGCGTGGCAAAAGAACGTATGGACATGAAATAGGAACTTATATCCAATTCATATTAATTCAATATTTTCATATCGACATTTTACTCGTTTTGTGTTAATTTATTGCTTAACAAGGTTATATCCATACAAGGAGCACCGAACGCCTCCGCCCAAACGGAATGGCGACAGCGTTGTTGCTGTGGTTTCGGCCTCCCTATTAAAACCGTCGCTTATGATGGTTGTATGGTGTATCCGCCGCTGCGTAATATTACTGCGCGCGCTGGAGAAACTGTTGATATGGATTATTTTGTCGACCGTAAGGGCGGCGGATAAAATACCAGTATTCTGGAGGAGTTTATGAAGAAATACATTGCATTGGCCCTTGCGCTGCTGCTGGCGTTCTCCCTTGTCGGCTGCAGCGGCAACGCCAAAGTCAAAACAGGCCTTGCCGTTATCACTTCCATTTCCAGCTCCAAGGACGCCACGGCGGACGCCGAAGGCAACGCGCAGGCGGACTCAGTCGTCGTCGCCGTCACCGTGGACGCAAGCGGCAAAATCGTCGCCTGCAAGCTGGATACTGCACAGTCCAAGGTTGCCGTTACTGCGGATGGCAAAATCTCCACGCCGCTGGACACTGAATTCAAAACCAAGCAGGAACTGGGCACGGATTACGGCATGAAGGGCGCATCCGGCATCGGTAAGGAATGGTACGAGCAGGCCGACGCGTTTGCCGCGTACTGCGTAGGCAAGACGGTAGACCAGATCAAGGGTATCGCCGTGAACGAGGAAGGCGCGCCTGCCGACGCTGAACTTGCGAGCTCCGTCACCATGCATGTCACCAGCTATATCGACGCTGTCGCCAAGGCTGTGGAAAATGCCAAGGATCTCGGCGCCAAAGCCTCCGACACGCTGGGCCTCGGCGTCAGCACCAGCATCGACAAGTCCACCGAAGCCTCCGCCGACGCTGCCGGCAACGTGCAGTTTTACTCGAACTATACCGCTACAACCCTCGACAAGAGCGGCAAAATTACAAGCTGCGCCATCGACGCTTCGCAGACCAACATCGGCTTCGATACCACGGGCAAAATCACGACCGATCTCGCGAGCGAATTCAAGACCAAGAACGAGTTGGGTTATGATTACAACATGAAGGGCGTATCCGGCATCGGCAAGGAATGGTTTGAGCAGGCCGAGTCACTCGCCCAATACGTGACCGGCAAGACCATCGACCAGGTGAAGGGCATCGCCGTGAATGAGGAAGGCGCGCCCACCGACGCGGAACTGACGAGCTCCGTCACCGTCCAAATCACCGATATGCTCGGCGTCATCGAAAAGGCTGCCGTGAACGCGAAGTAAGGCAGGCCCTGAAATACCGTTGACTCGATACCGCCGGCGGGACTTATCGCCCTGCCGGCGGTTTTTATAAGCCGGGAGGCTTGTCATTCGCCTCACCTGCTGCCCGAATCCGAGGAATTTTTCCCAAATCCGCCCGCGCTCTG
>JAEWWD010000193.1 GCA_023396535.1 Bacillota bacterium | reverse complement strand
TTCCAGTTCAGCACAGAGCCGTTCATACGTGCCGATGTCAATGTATGTGCCGTTAAGAATGGTTTGGGGCTCTGGACTAAGAAGAGCGGAAAGGATGCAATCCCATATCGGCACATACTCGCTGCTAGGATTATAAGCAAAGGCCCTATCCCTGTGCTCTTGGGAGAATGCTATCGCTCGCTGTTTAACGTTCATCCCTGTTCAGCCTCCTTTGCATCCCGCTGCCAGGATTTTCTACTTGTCTCACTGCACCAGTACACCATGCCGCATCGTCTGCAAATGTAATTACGTATCCGGCCAATAAGTGCAAGTTGACTTATACCCAGATATTTCAGCTTCCCGCCACAAGAAGCGCAACGGTCTTTGGTGTTCATACGCCGCCTCCTTCCTGCTCCGGCGCGACTGGTGCTCGGCGATTCCATTTCTCTGCGGCTATTTTCTTGCTATAAAAACTGTCGCTCGCGAAGTCGCATCCATGGCACCAAATAAAGCCGGTTGTCGTATCTTCGAGTTCCTGCTCCTCATCTTCGTGAAAATAAACTTTATCACTCCCGCAAAACGGGCACAGTTTAAGTTCCATGGTCATCCTCTTTCCTGCTCCGGCGCGGCGGGCGCATCTTCGTACGGTTCTCCTGCAACCAATGGGCGGAAATGAGACGGTGTATATTGTTCTTCGTCGGCAAATTCAGGATCATGCTTCATGTACGCCGCTCTTCCGAGAGAGCATACGCTATCAACAAGGCCTTCAGCAATCTGATATTCAATCACGCGCTTGCTGTGCATTTTATCGCAGTATGCACAATACCACATGCCATGCCGCCTTTGGCGCCGATATCGGCGCTGTTCTGCTTTGCGGATGGCCTTTTTATGCGAGATTTTTATGAGCTCAAATATGGAGACTGTTTCTGGTTTGTTTTCCACAGCTATTCTCCTTTCTCCGGCGCTTCCGTATGATCCTGCGTGAGCAGACGCATAGCGTCGATATATTCCTTCACGCACGGCGAGTACGGTTCAATCTGCCCGTTGTCATACGCCCATATAATGTTCTGTCCCGCCTCCCGCAGCGCGGAAAGGTCGGCCTTTGCCTTGTTCAACAGCTCCGTGGTGATCCCGTGTATTTTGACCGACGTTTCGTATTTTCGGGTCACTTCCAAGGCTAAATTCGCCAGCTCCGCGTTTTCGGCCTGCTGCTGATCGATGAGGTCGGCAGCCTCATCGCAAATGCCCAGATGAATACCGGGATTCGACCCGTGCGTATGCCCGTGATACCGCAGCGCCTTTACGATTTCAGTTGCGTTCTTACCCATCCTGTTTTCCCTCCCCGGCCTACCGTGAGCCGCAATCTTTAAGCCGCTGCCCACAAGTTGGACAGAAATACAAATTCTCATCGTCAATGCAAAGTTCCGTTTTGCATATTTGGCACCGACCTATCCCGGGTATACGCTTGTCCGGCTTCGGCGCCAACACTGTATCCCGCTCTTTAAGAGAAAGGACTTGATCCGGTGATTTATCGGTATTCTCATAATCCTTGAGTTTCGCCACGCACATGTAGAGCTTATCGTCCTGGTTTTTTGCATTCATGCCCACAACGCCGAATTTGCCATTTTCGCTAAACGTCAACCTATGCATCCTGTTTGCCCTCCTCATCTCGACCAAGCGGGCACCATTTCGGCGTTGAACCAGACCAAAGTGCCATATGCCCGATTTTCTTAGTTCGTGGTGTCGCGAGGCAGTAATAGCAAAATTGTTGCATCGGCCTGCCGTCAGCTGTAGCGTTCTCGCCTTCACTTTCGCACTTGTACAAACTGGGGCACGGTGGCTCGCCGTATTTCATGCATCTAGCCATCTTGTCGCCTCCCTGTGCCTTTGCAAGCGGTGCACTTATCTGTTGTGTCATTAGCACGAACGCTGCCACCCCCGATATACGCAGCTCGCTGCATCGCTTTTAGCCTTCCAGTGCCTAAGCATATTGGGCAAATGTCTTTTCCGTCCTGCTTCAGCCCATACGCGACGTTTTCGCCTGCTGCCTGCAGCTGCTCCATCCCATACGCTACCGCATACTGTACCGCTGCGCGCGGATCTATGCCTGGCGCTTCAAATACGATCCCATGATCTCCGTGCGCGTCCGAGCCTGTCATGATCTTGTGCAGCTCTCGTTCTTTTTGGGCGGCGTCGAGTAAGCTGCGCTTGTATTTGAAGTCATCGCATGGCTCGTCTGGAAATGGACACATTGAGCAGCATTCTACCTCGTTGTGATATGCGCCGACCGGACAAGGCGTGCTTTCTTCCGTTTCTCCAAACAACTCACACATGTCGCAGATTGAATACTCGCCTTTTGAAAGGCTCGTAATATCGGTTACCGCCGCCTGCTCCCGGCGCTGGTACGCGGCGAGTTTAATCTCCGCTTTATCCGCACGCTCACAGGCTGCCTGATAGTCCGCGAGTTGACGCTTCGCCTCCTCGAGCGTTCCGGTCAGCAATGCGATTTTGTCTTTTAGTGCGGCTATGTAGCCAAACAGATAGAGCTCATTGTCATATGATTGTGCGAAGTACTCGACGAGCTTTCCATCCAATCCATGTCCATCGAGGGCATAGCGCAAAAAATTGTATGCACTATCTCCGTGCCCTTCGCATAGCAGCTCTCCGATTTCGTCACACTACCTCATAATCTCTAACATCTTTCCATCCATCCCGCTCATCTCCTCCTCGGCTGCTGCCGGATCGTCTCGTATACGCCTGTTTTTGTGTTCCTCATTACCGGTACCGGGCAACCGCAGTT
>JAEWWD010000134.1 GCA_023396535.1 Bacillota bacterium | reverse complement strand
AAACTAACCTGCATGCGCCCGCTGTCCGAAAGCGCTTTCTTAACGGTAACCGTCAGCGCAAGAGAAACGTGGCTCGGGTCCACATACGGCCAAACCTCGTAGTTCTCCGTCTCGGCGATTTCCGTATTGTTGCCGTCCATTATGACAAAACGGACGTTACGCAATGCAGACGGATTCGGTATATTCACGGTCAGCGTCGTATCTTCGCCGACGCCCAGGTTGATAGCCTGATCGACAACCTGATTGTTCTGCTCATCCATCACGCGAATGCCGCTGATTGCCTGATTCCCCGTATTCCGAAGAGTCAGAGTGAATTCAACTCCTTCGGGGGTTGGGGTGCCAGCAGAGGCGGTTGCTTCTATTTTCGCGACCTTGAGCACCTTCAGCGTGAGCTTATCAGGAATCGCATACGTTTTGCCTTCTCCGTTCAGCTTGTAGGTGATAACGGGCTGGCTAACGACATCCTCCTTGCCCAGGGTATATTCATAGGTGATATTTAGCGGCTGATCGCCGGGCTTGATTTTCAACCCGGTTGCGATAGGCGATTGTTTGATCGCGCCGTCCGTAATGGAAATGTTGGTCATTTCCACTTCGCCGGGATTGTTCAGCGTGTATACCAGCGTGACTTTTTCGCCTTCCTTGCCGGATGTTTTATCGGCTGTGCGCGTTGCCGTCATTTCCAACGCCTGCTGCGGGCCTTCTATGGTCACGGAAACGGATTTACTTTTTTGGTCGCCGTTCTCCACCCAAGCGAGCGTATAGGAAAGCGGCTGTCCGAGCATATCATCTATGACCTGGACATTCGGCAGGTAAAAAGACCGCTCCCCGCCCGGCGCGATCACAAGGCCCTCCAGCTCCCGGGAGCCGGTCAGGCTATAACCGCTGATGCTGATATTTCGCATTTCATAGGTGGAATCATTCTTAATGGTAAAACTGATCTTTACCGTGCCTGCAGATTCCAGTTGTTGGGGCTCCGCAGTAACTACAACCGATGCGGCCAGCGCCGTCGCGCTCGCCGCCAGCATCATCACAAGGATGCATATGGCTGAAATCACTCTTTTCATGAGCTCAAGGCCTCTCCTTTACGAGTAACGGCGCACGGGGGGCTGTTATACTCCCCATGCTTCCGTAAAACCTCTTGTTTTATACGCGAGTGACCCAGCCGTGCGTGTCTTCGATTTCACCGAATTGTAGGCCGGTGAGCGTATCGTAGAGCTTCTGGGTCAACGCGCCAATGGCGCCGCCGTTAACGGCGATCGTCTTGTCTTTATAGGTCAGTTCGCCGACAGGGGATACAACCGCGGCTGTGCCGGTTCCAAATGCTTCCTTCAGCGCGCCGCTTTCACCCGCGGCAATGAGTTCGTCGATGGAAAGCCTGCGTTCCTCTACCTTTACGCCCATTTCGCCCGCAAGGGTGATGATGGAGCGGCGGGTGATGCCGGAAAGTATGCTGCCCTCAAGGGGAGCCGTCGTCAGGGTGTCGCCAATCAGGAACATCATGTTCATGGAGCCGACTTCTTCGATATATCTATTCTCCTTGCCATCCAGCCACAGTACCTGGCCATACCCCTTGGCCTCGGCAAGCTCCGCGGCCTTGAGGCTGGCGGCATAGTTAGCGCCGGTTTTCACAAAGCCCGTTCCGCCCTTGACGGCACGAACATATTCATCCTCCACGTAGATACGCACAGGTGCAAGCCCGGTAGCATAATACGCGCCGGAAGGCGAACAGATGACATAATAGATATATCTGTGCGCCGCATGCACGCCGAGCGCGCTGCCGTCCGCGATCATGGTGGGGCGGATGTACAGCGTTGTGCCGGGGCTATGCGGTACCCAGTCGCGGTCGACGTTCACAAGCTTGGAGATGGCTTCATAGTTGAATTCGGGGTCGATGGCGGGCATGCACATACGCTCGGCGCTCACGTTCAGCCGCTTCGTGTTGTCAATCGCGCGGAACAGGAGTATATCGTTATCCTTTGCCCGATATGCTTTCAGGCCCTCGAATATCTCCTGCGCATAATGCAGAACAGGGCTGGCAGGATCAAGGGAGATGTTCTGGTACGGCTGAATCCGGGGGTTATGCCAGCCTTTTCCGGTCTCATATTCCATAATGAACATATGATCGGAAAATACCTTACCAAATCCCATTTTGCTTTCGTCGGGCTTCTGCCTGGGCGACGTCGTCCTGTTCACGCTGATATTCATGACATTGATCCTCCGTAGTTATTAATACTTTAACCGCTCGCGATGCGGAAACTTCTATTCTGCGCATCCGCCGCCAGCGAATGCTCCGTAACAAACAGCAAGCTCCTGCGGCCGCACTCTTCCATCCGTTCGTTCCACGATGAGCTTCATAAAAGCCTCGCGTTTATCCTCCGGAACGACCAGTTGCGCCTGCACGGTTTCGGCAAATTCAACCGACAGATCCGATCCTTCCCTGCGCAGCAGCGGTTCCAACGCGCCCCACCGGCTGTAATCCATCTCGATGAAAAACCGGCGGCAGGGCCGCATATCGATAATCCCTGCAGCTTCTATCGAATCCGCAGCCGCTTTCGAATACGCCCGCACCAATCCGCCGGCTCCAAGCAATATGCCGCCAAAGTACCGCGTCACCACGCAGAGCACGTTCGTGACGCCTTTGTGACGGATGGCTTCCATCATGGGAAGGCCGGCCGTACCGCCGGGCTCCCCGTCGTCGCTGTAGCGGGCGCAGGCGGAATCGGCGCCAATGGAATACGCGTAACAGTTATGGGTGGCGTCCCAATGCCGCTTGCGTACGCCCTCCAATATATCCAGCGCCTGCCGCTCTTCCTGCACGGGATAGCACCAGCCGATAAAGCGCGATTTCTGTATCGTCAGCTCAATACGCGTCTCTTGCGATACAGTGCGGTAAGAACGCATCAGTCAAGCCGGAAGCGGCAAAATCCCTTTTTGCCTTTGCGCAGTATCGCGCCGTCGCCAGCAAGCTGTCCAATCTCCAATGCGGCGTTGACGTCGCCGACCGGCTGTTCCCCGATGAACACCGCGCCGCTTTGTATGAGCCTGCGCGCGTCGCTTTTGGATTTGGCCAGATTCCCCATCACCAGAAGATCGGGTATCCGAAGGCCGGTCGATGCGACATCCGCATCGGTCAGCATAACGGTCGGCATGTGCGAAAGATCTCCGCCGCCCGAGAACAGCGCCTCGGCGGCGGCCATCGCCTGCTGAGCTTCCTCTTCTCCGTGCACCTGTTTGGTCAACTCATAGGCCAGCACGCGTTTCGCCTCGTTGACCTGCGCATCCCTGAGCGCACCAAGACGGCGCACCTCCTGCATGGGCAGGAATGTCAAAAGAGAGAGGCACCGTTCGACATCCGCGTCGTCCACATTGCGCCAATACTGGTAGAAATCGAACACGCTGGTTTTCTCTTTATCCAACCAGAGCGCGCCCTTTTCCGTTTTGCCCATTTTACGGCCGTCGCTGGTGGTCAAAAGCGTGCAGGTGAGCGCATAGGCGGGGCGCTGCTCCTTACGGCGAATGAGGTCGGCGCCTGCGAGTATATTGCTCCACTGGTCGTCGCCGCCCATCTGCAGCACGCAGTTTTCCGCGCGGTTCAAGTGCAGGAAGTCGTAACTCTGCATGAGCATATAACCCATTTCAAAGAACGTCAAGCCCTGTTCCATGCGGTTTTTGTAGCAATCCGCCGCCAGCATGCGATTTACGGAGAACAGTACGCCAATTTCACGCATAAACTCCAGAAAATTCAGCGGCAGCAGCCAATCCGCGTTGTTTCGAATGATGGCTTTCCCTTCGCTGAAATCCAGCAGACGAGACATCTGCGACTGGAATCTCTTCGCGTTGTTCTGGATTTCCTCCTGCGTCATCATGCGGCGCATATCCGTTTTACCGGAAGGGTCTCCAATCATGGTCGTTCCGCCGCCTAAGAGCGCTATGGGGCGGTGGCCCGCCCGCTGCATATGCGCCATGGACATCAGGGCAACATAATGGCCGACATGCAGGCTGTCCGCTGTCGGGTCAAACCCGATATAAAACGTGATAGGCTCCCTGCCCATCAGCTCGCGCAGCTCCTCCGGGTGCGACGCCTGCTTAATAAAACCGCGCTCCTCCAATACATCGAAGGCGTTTGTCATATCCGTTCCGGTTCCTCCTCGTATTCATGCGGCAGGGTAAATAGAATGCCGCCGCATCTAATAAGAATACCAGATTCAGTCCTGTTTTGCAATGAACGCGGCGTCCGGCAGCTCGCGCGCGACGATATCATCGAGTATTTTCGCCGCCTCAAGAATGATGTCGCGGCACTTGATTTCGTCGTTGCGGTATTTATCCTTCAGGGGAAGGCAATCGACTTCTCCCATGATTTCTTTATAACGATCCAGCAGCTCGGTGGTCAGCTTTTTGAGCCTGTCGCTCTCATGCGCGCGCTCATTGACGAACAGCACGCCAAGCACCATGATAGCGCCTGTCAGCGCGCCGCAGACGTCGCCGATCGCCATGCCGCCGCCAAAACCGCCGGCGATTTTCAGCGCCTTACCGTCCAAACCGAGTGCATACGCCTGATTTGCGCCCACCAGCATATGTTCGGCGCAGTTCCAGTCCTCTTTGTAAAGAAAACCGTCCTTGAAATAATCGTAAAGCCTCATAATTTATTTTCCTCCGTCAGTAATGAAGTGCAATGCGGGCAGCGCGTGGCCTCTTTTGCTATCTCGCTGCGGCAGTAAGGGCATTTGCGCGGTACGGCGACGGGCGCGGGTTCTTCCTTTTTACTGCGCCTGATTCGGTTGATGAGCTTTACGAACAGGAATATGCATACCGCGATGAGCAGGAAATCGATAACCGCCATGATAAACGCCCCGTAATTGAATGTGGCTACCCCGGCTTCCTTCGCATCTGCAATAGTTTTATAGGTTTTTCCGTCCATTGCCAGGAACAGTTTGGAAAAATCCAGGCTGCCGGTGAGCACGCTCAGCAGCGGCATGAACAGGTCGTTCACGGCGCTCGTGACGATTTTACCGAACGCGCCGCCTATCATGACGCCAATCGCAAGGTCCAGGACATTCCCTTTAAACGCGAATTCCTTGAACTCCTTCCACACGCCTTATTCCTCCCTTATATACTTACCAATATAACACAATCCAATATGCAGTACAACGCGCGAAATGGGCGTCGGGCGGTCAATGCGCCAAGTACGCGCGCATATTGTCTCATAATCGCGATGATTTCCGTCAGAGCCATTTTTATAGCAAAAATGCCGCTTTAGCGGCATTCGAATAGGGAACCTCTGATACCCCCGATTTAAGCCGCTTACTGCCCCGCTTCCGGGGCAAAATTGTTGTATATGCGCAGGGCGTATACATTACCGCTTGCGGTATCGTCCTCCGTATAGCCCGAAACCGCGTTGCCCACCGCAAACTGATCGCTCACAAGCTGATCCTCCGCGTCCGGCGCGGTGGGGCCTGTAATGCCGTAAGCGGTGTTTTCACCCACCGTAACCCAGAGACCGTCGATATGGAAGGACTTACCGTCCGAGCCGACTTCGTCGATGATGCCATCGATATTGACGATGGCTTTTCCCGCGATTACGGGCGCTTCCGGCGCCGGTTTGCTGCTCATGCGCCAAACGACCGCCGCACCGGCCAGAATCACCACCGCCGCAATCGCCGCAATCCATACTTTCGTGTTTTTCATACCACACCTCTTGTTCTTTTCTGAAAGAGGGTCTTTGCTCCATCTTTCACTACTATAACGTTTGAAAACGGCGTTGGTTGATAGGAAATTTTTCGCATAGAGTAAGCATACCGCGGCGGCCGCGCCAGCGGGATCAAAAGCACGAGCCGGCGGGCTATCCCCACCGGCTCGCACATATTATATTGTTTAAAAATTATTCAGCTCGGATAGCGGTCAGCGCGGAGAGGCGCATGGCCCGAATGGCCGGGTACATGCCGCTGATAAGCGCTACTACTACGGAAAACAGCAGCGCGCCCAACGAAAGATACAGCGGAATCACGCTGGACATGCCGACCGACTGCAGCACGGCGGTATTGAGTATGAACGAAAGCGTATAACTCAACGCCAGCCCCAGCGCGCCGCCGAAAAAGCCGATATACGCCGCCTCCGTCAGAAACAGCGTCGCGATGTTACTCATACGGCAGCCCAGCACCTTGATAATGCCTATCTCGCGCGTACGCTCGTATATGCTCATCATCATGGTGTTCATGATGCCTATGGCCGCCACCAGCAGCGCCACACCGCCGATCGCGCCCAGCAGCATCTGGAGCTGCTTCGCGCTTTCCTGCGCCGCCTTGAGCGCATCCTGCAGGCTGGACGCGCCGTAGCCCATATCCTGAATCTGCTTCTGTACAGTCAGCACGTCGTCGATATCCGCGCACTTGACCCAGATCTCGCTGTACTTCTTCGGGTCAATGCCCATGAAGTTCTTGTTTTCCTTCGCCAGCTTCCTGACTGCGTTGATATCCATCAGCGAATAATAGGCGTAATTATTGCCCTCCTGCGCCATTACGCCAACAGGCTTGATATCGTACATCTTGCCCTTAGGGGTGCCGCTGTCGCCGCCTGAATCCCCGTAAACATTCTGATAATCAAACGTCATCTGGAAGCGCG
>JAEWWD010000311.1 GCA_023396535.1 Bacillota bacterium | reverse complement strand
ACGGTGATGTCGTGGAGAGGATGACGCTTGCTGATTCGGGGCTGATCGTGGTGGGTGCGGTATCCGGCCCCGTTGTCGGTGTGGAAAAGGCCATGGACATGTGCAAGAAGTCAAATAAGGCGCGCATGATGGTCATCAATCAGATGGACCGTGAAAACGCTAATTTCCTGAAGGTGTATGGCGCTATCCGCGAGAAGTTCGGGCCCAGTGCGGTTGCGATCCAGCTGCCCATCGTGGAAGGCGGCGCGTTCAAGGGTTATGTCGATATCGTGACCATGAAGGCAAAGCTGTTCGACGGCAAGGGCGAAAAGGAAACTGCCATCCCCGCCGCGCTGTCCGGCGAAGCCGAAAGCATTCGTGAAGCACTCATCGAAGCCGCCGCTGAAAGCGACGAAGCGCTCATGGAAAAATTCTTTGAAGGCGAAGAACTCTCGCAGGAAGAGATCGTAGCCGGCCTTTGCGCGGGCGTACGCGACGGCATCGTAACGCCTGTGTGCTGCTGCGCCGCGCAACCCAACATCGGCGTACGTACGCTGATGGATAACCTCCTTCACTACATGCCCACGGCAGATCAGGTTAAACCGCGCGCGGCAAAAAATGTAAAGACGGGTGGAGCTGCTGAAATCAAGGCGGACGGCAAGCTGGCCGCACAGGTCATGAAGACTGTCGCCGACCCGTTCGTCGGAAAAATTTCCATACTTAAAATGTATTCCGGCACGCTTTCCACCGATATTTCCCCTTACAATTCCAACGCGGAGCGTTCCGAGAAATCCGGCACGGTATACATCATGCGCGGTAAAAAGCTCATTAATGTCGATCGTCTGAACGCGGGCGATATCGGCGCCATGGCCAAACTGCAGTACACCAACACCGGCGATACGCTATGCGACGCGTCCGCTCCCGTGCTGTTCGAAGCCATCGAATTCCCGCAGCCCTGCATCAGCCTTGCGGTCACCGCCAAGAAGCAGGGCGAAGAGGATAAGGTCATTGCCGGCCTTAACCGCCTCAAGGAAGAAGATCCGACCATGTCGCTCGAAAAGAACGCCGAAACCGGCGACGTGCTTATCAGCGGATTGGGTGAAATGCATTTGGATGTCATCTGCGCCAAACTCAAGAACAAATTTAATGTCGAAGCGCAGCTCGTCGATCCGCGCGTTCCCTATCGCGAGACGATCCGCGGCACTGCAGAGGCGGAAGGCAAACACAAGAAGCAGACGGGCGGTTCCGGCCAGTTCGGCGTCGTACAGATGCGTTTCGAGCCCCTCCCGGGCAGCGATTTCGAATTTGTCAACGCTATCGTCGGCGGCGTGGTCCCTAAGGAATATATCCCCGCGGTGGAAAAAGGTACGCGCGAAGCGCTGGTACATGGCGTGCTCGCTGGCTATCCCATGGTCGGCGTCAAGGCGACGCTTTTCGACGGCAAGTATCATCCCGTCGATTCCAAGGAAGTTGCGTTCAAGTCCGCCGCCCGCCTTGCCTATAAAGCCGCCTGCGCCAAGGCCGGCCCGGCCCTCATCGAGCCGATCTATCGGCTGGACGTTCTGGTGCCCGACGAATACATGGGCGACGTTATTGGCGATATCAATCGCCGCCGCGGCCGCGTGATCGGCATGAACCCCGCCGAAAACGGGCAGGAGGTCGTCGCCGAAGTACCCCTTGCCGAGGTGTTCAAGTATGCGACCGACCTGCGCGCCATGACTCAGGCCCGCGGTACCTTCAAGATGGAATTTGTGCGCTATGAGGATGTGCCGGGCAATATCGCGCAGAAGATCATCGAGCAGGCCAAGCGCGAAGAGGAAGAGGACGAATAAGCGGCGCCGGCGCCATACCGACAAAGCAGATGTTCAACAGGGAGCTGATTGCAGCAGCAGTCAGCTCCTTTTTGTATGACGATGATGTATTGAAACTTTCCTTCGGACTTTGTGGGATGATCAGATGAAAATATTGTGAACAGCGATGGAACTAGAATACACTGTGCTGCGTATTAAGGGTACTTAGACCAACGAAGGAGGTCGACTATTATGAACAAGACCGTACAGGGAATATTAATCACACTTGCGGCGGCTATCGTGTTAATGACTGCGTTTGCCACCGTGCTGCTGAGCAGGCAGGCGCTCGTTCCGGCGCAGCCCGTCGCTCAGCCGGCCATATTGCCCGTCACGACGGATGAAGAGCAGACGCCCGCCAACACAATACAGGTGACGGCGCAGGGGACTGTACGTGTGGAGCCGGATATCGCCTACATCACTCTCGGGGTGCAGAGCCAGGCCAAGACCGCCGAAAGCGCGCAGGCCGCCAACATGGAGAAGATGACCGCGCTGTATCAGGCACTTGAAAAGCTGGGCATTGAGAAGAAGGATTATTATACCTCGCAGTATAACGTCAGCCCCGTGTATTCCTATACGGACAACACGCCGCGTGTTACCGGCTATACCACCGTTAATACCGTCGAGGTGACCGTGCGCGATCTGGATCAGATAGGCACGCTGCTTGACGACGCGGCCAAGGCCGGCATGAACCAGGCTTACAGCCTGCAGTTCGATTTAGAAAACCCCGACGCCGCCGGTCTGGATGCTCTCAAGGTTGCATTGACCAATGCGGATGCCAAGGCAAAGCTCATGGCACAAACCACCGGCGTGCAGATCGTACGCGTGCTCAGCGTGAAAGACAGTGCGATAAGCACCAATTCGCCCTACGACAACTACAGGTATGCGGCCCCGATGGCTGAAGCGGCTGCCATGGATAAAGCCTCATCCGTACCTGTTTCCTCCGGTACGCTCGAAGTAACCGTACAGGCCAGCATCACCTACGAAATCAAATAGTCCACCATAAGGGAAGCAGTAAGCGTTGATCGAAGTACTGGCGGCTGTAAACGGCGCAGCGATCCTCCTAAAAAGCGAAAACCTCCAATACTGGGGGTTTTCTTTTGTGCGAAACTTGCGCCGCCGATAGTTTTCCTGTACAATGCAGGACGTATCCTATTGGGAGGCTATGTATGGAGGAATGTGTCTGCTGCCCGCACAACTGCCGTGTGGATCGCTCGCGTCAGCCCGGATACTGCGGCGCGGGCGCGCTGCCGCGCGTAGCGCGCGCAGCGCTGCATTTCTGGGAGGAACCCATGTTCAGCGGGACGCGCGGCTCGGGTACCGTGTTCTTTTCCGGCTGCAGCCTGCGCTGCATATTTTGCCAGAACGCGGATATCAGCGCCCGCCAAATGGGGGAGGAATGCGACGCAGATAAACTTGCCGGGCTGTTTTTAACGCTCGAAGCGCAGGGGGCGCATAACATCAATCTCGTCACGCCGACGCCGCATATACTTGCCCTGCGTTCGGCCATACTTTGCGCGAAAGAGGCAGGACTTACTGTTCCCATACTCTATAACACGGGCGGTTACGAGAGCGTGGACGCGCTCAGATCGCTTGAAGGTTTGATCGACATATATCTTCCAGATCTTAAGTATGTTACGCCTCTGTTGAGTCAACGGTTCTCCGGCGCTTCCGACTATTTTGCATATGCTGCGCCCGCCCTTCAGGAGATGCAGCGACAGGTAGGAACCCTGCTCTTGGATGAAGAGGGTATTGCGACGCGGGGGCTTATGGTGCGGCATTTGGCGCTGCCCGGTTGCGTGGATGAAACGCGTCGCGTGCTCGATTATATCCGTGAGGCTCTGCCAGCGGATACGTGGATTTCGCTGATGCGCCAGTATACGCCTATGGCGCAAGGGCTGCCTTCGCCGCTCAACCGGCGGTTGACCGCACGGGAATACGAGCGCGCCGCGGCGTACTGCATGCAGCTTGGGTTTACAAATGTACTGCTGCAGGAAGAGGGCGCGGCGGATTCCGCGTTTACGCCTCCATTTTATGAAAAATTGTGAACGCGTTCATAATTTGTTTTCAATTAAAACGTCAAAAAACACAAAATATGCCGGGAAATCCGTGTTATTGGGGTTGTAAACCACCAGATATTGTGTTACAATACTATTGCGAAGAGGCTAGAGCAATAGTGCAAGAAGGTTATTTCCTTTTTCCGTCCGGAAAACAACAGTATTCTTCATTGACTGTTCTTCCTCCTTAAAAGACACTAACGAACTACTTTGTACTTTATATCCGCGCCCGGTCGGGTAGGGCAACCGAACGGGAATGCGGAAGCCGGACGGAATTTTCGTAAACAGGGGCTGTTGCAGCCCCTGTTTTTTTGCTCATCCAAACGGCTGTGCCGTTTGGATGAAGCGCTGCGGCGGGAATTTCTCACGCTGCGGAACGCTCGGAAGCCCAGGGGCTTCTGTCGCATACCGCAGCGTGCAGGGTGTAAAAATCGGCGCACAGGTCGCCGATTTTTACGAATTAAAATATAAGTATGGGAGTGTTTGATGGTCACTTCGCAATGATGTTCTGCGATTGTAGGCATTATCCTTCGTTGCGGGAAAGCATTGCCGCACCGATGATTCCGGCGTCGTTTCCCAATCGCGCGGGCATGATGGAGGCATAGGTTTCATAAAAACACTTTTTGCGCACGTTTTCCCGTACGGGTTCAAAAAGGAACTCTCCCGCGCGGCTCACGCCGCCCCCCAGAGCGATGATCTCCGGGTCCAGCATATGGATGCAGGATACGATCGCCGAGCCAAGCTGGTCCACATAGCGGTCGAATATATCCCGCGCTATGGCGTCGCCCGCCTGCGCGCAGTCAAGTACCAGCTTGGCGGTAACCCTGTTCAGGTCGCCGCCCGTCTGTGTGTAGATCACCGCCTTGGGATAATCGATTATGCTGCGCCGGCCCTGCTGAACCAGCCAGGTGGCCGTGCATAACGTTTCCAGGCAACCGCGCGTACCGCAGGTACAGACAGGCCCGCCGTGCGCAAGTACCATATGCCCCAGTTCCACGCCGTTTCCCATGCCGCCGTTGAACATTCGGCCATTGAGAATGATACCGCCGCCAATTCCCGTGCCGAGTGTGAGCAGTACCGCCGTTTTTACGCCAATAAACGCGCCTGCGTGCAGTTCCGCCAGCGCGGCGGCATTCGCGTCGTTTGCAAGATATACGGGAACATTAGGAAAGTGCGCCTGCATGGCTGCTTTGAGCGGTACATCGTGGAATTGCAGGTTATGCGCGTGCAGTACGCGTTCGCAACCGGGGTCGATACTGCCCGGCACGGCGACGCCAATGGAGCTGAGTTCATCCGGCGGTATTTGTAATTCCGCCGCCATATCCGCTATCATTGCGGCCATCAGCGCGACGGTCTCCTGATAGGGCGCGCCGGTGGGAAACGAGGCGCTGCGCCGTGCAACGATCGCCATGGAGGTATCGTCGACAACTCCAACGGCAATTTTTGTACCGCCAACGTCAAAGCCTGCATGCAGCATGCCGGTTCCCCCTCAATATGTTATAAATTTTCCAGTTCTTCCATCCAACGACGGTCGAATTCCTTTGCGGCGTCGTAACCGAGTTTCTTCAACCGGAAATTACGGGCCGCTACCTCCACGATAATGGCCAAATTTCGACCCGGGCGCACCGGCATGAGTATGTGCGGCACTTTGACATCCAATATGGAAATGGTTTGCTCATCCAGGCCCAACCGATCGTAGTTCTTGCCCTCCTGCCACATCTCCATTTCCATAACCATGTCGATGGATTTTTCCTGTATGACAGCACCAACGCCGTACATATACCGTACGTCTATGATGCCTATGCCGCGTATCTCCAGCAGGTGCCTTGTCAGCGCAGGCGCGGTGCCTGACAGACGGTTTTCCGCCACGCGGCGGATTTCAAGAACATCGTCCGCCACCAGCCGGTGCCCGCGTTTGATAAGCTCCAGCGCCGTTTCGCTTTTGCCCATACCGCTTTCGCCCATGAGCATAACGCCAACGCCGTAAATATCCACCAAAACGCCATGGCGCGTAATGGTGGGGGCGAGCATGCGATCAAGATAATTCGTGATGGAATGGCTTACCTTAGTGGTGGGACGCGAGCAGGAAAACAGCGGCGTGCCTGTCGCGTGGGCTTCGCGCAAGCAGAGCTCGGGCGGCTCATAGGAGCGGGCGAATACGATGCAGGGGACATCGCATTGCAGCAGATTGTGTACTCTTTCTTCAAGTATGTCAGGCGGAAGCTGCATGATATAATGCATTTCAGCATTACCGATGAGCTGTACGCGGTCGTTTGCAAAGTGTTGCAAAAATCCGGAAAGCTGCAGTCCCGGTCGGTTGATTTCGCTTTCGGATATCGTCAGTTCACCGCGGCCCTCATATATAAGAGTAAGATCCAGCGCGCTGCTGAAATCCTTTACGGAGATAACGGCTTTTTGCACAAACAGAACCTCCTAATTCGCCAGCATGATATGATCGATTACCCAAGCTACGCCGTCTTTATTGCATGCGGGCGCTATAATATCCGCAACGTCCTTGACGACCTGTTGTCCGTTTTCAACGCAAACGCCCAGGCCTGCCATTTGTATCATTTGCAGATCCAGCGTATTATCGCCCACGGCCACTGTCTCCTCGGGGCGTATACCAAGAAGTTCCGCCGTTTTCAGTATGGCTGTTCCTTTGTTGGAACCCAGTTTGTTCAGCTCAATATAGCCAGGCCGAGAAGTGGCGACTTCCAGCCTGTCCGAAAATCGTTCCGCAAAGCGCTGTATCATTTGTGTTTCCGTATCGCCGGGCTCAGTATATACGAGTACCTTTGGCA
>JAEWWD010000296.1 GCA_023396535.1 Bacillota bacterium | reverse complement strand
CTCAGTATCAGGATACAGGCGGCGAAACGTATCCGCAAAACCGGAGGATAAAAGATCCGACATTTTTCCACGCTCCTCATCCGTAAAGCCGGCGTTCCTGCGATTGGACTTGGCGTTCTTGATATCGATCTCCTGATGCGCAACATTGAGATCGCCGCAGAGTACGACGGGCTTCTCGGCGTCCAGCCGCAACAGATACGCGCGGAAATCGTCCTCCCACTGCATGCGGTAGGAAAGACGCGCAAGCTCCTTCTGCGAATTGGGCGTATAGCAATCGACGAAATAGAACGACGGGTATTCCAGCGTAATGACGCGCCCCTCGTGATCGTGCTCATCTAAATCTACTCCATAGGATACCCGAAGCGGTTCACGCGCTGCGAACACCGCTGTACCCGAATATCCCTTCTTTTCGGCGCTGTTCCAAAACTGCAGATAGCCGGGCAATGAAAGCTCCGCCTGCTCAGGCTGCATTTTTGTCTCCTGCAGGGCGATGATATCCGCGCCGGAGTCCTTGGCGAATTCCAGAAATCCTTTGCCCAGTATCGCGCGAAGTCCGTTCACGTTCCAGGATAGTATCTTCAAATGCATACTCCTCCCCGAGCTGTTGTTTTATGTATTATAGCACAACTGAGCTTTGCGACAAAATGCCCTGTATTTCGCATGTAATCGCCCGGTTTACAAAAAAAAATTGTTGCGCTTTTATTTGTATGACTGTATAATACTACCGGTACCTGAACTTCGGGTCTGTGGTTGAAAGTCGAAGCCAGTCGCAGGCAAAGCGATCCACGTAAGCAGGCAAAACGTCTGTGAGCATTGTGCGGCCTAGATGTAAGACCAACCAGGAGAAAATTGAAAAGGTTCGGCGTAAATGCATCACATCTTGTCCAAATCAGTCAAGAGAGATCTATGAAGCAAGAACATTAAAATGAAATCCTGAGAGAAGCAGTAGTGGGGGCCGACTCCGGCTATGAGCGAACCTTCCAGTTGGCGTGTGTGGGGGAAAAGACCAGGTCAGCCGAATTTTAGGACCAAAAAAATCCAAAGCAGAGGGGATTATATCATGTTCCAGGACAAAGAATTGGTATGCAAGGACTGCGGAGCAACGTTCATCTTCACAGCCGGCGAGCAGGAATTCTACGCGGAGAAGGGTTTCCAGAACGAACCCGTACGCTGCAGGGACTGCCGCAATTCCAGAAAGAATCAGCGCAACGGCGAGCGTGAAATGTACGATGCGGTATGCGCGCAGTGCGGTGCACCCACCAAGATCCCGTTCGTTCCCAAGAACGATCGGCCCATCTACTGCAGCTCGTGCTTCCAGTCTCGCCGGTCATAATCCCCTTTGATCCGCCAGTGCGCGGTTAATCGGTGATTAAAACTGACAAATCGCTACGGCCTTTGACCGTGGCGGTTTTTTTGCGCGAAAAAGCCGCGCCGAAGGAGGTGGCGCGGCTTTTCCATGGAGGTTATGTCTCAAATATCCAGGCTGCACTTCGCGAATATGCCTGGCGGGATTATACTGAACTGGAAGCGGAGTATCCGCTGCCGATGGTTCTCCAGGTCGTGGAACCGCCGCGGCGATATGTCATATCCAGCGTCAGGTCCATGGAAATCCAGTTGCCGGTGGCGTCGTCGTATACGCTGTTCCATGCATGATAACCGCCGGCAGGCCTACTGTTGCCCTTGACGAGCTTCGTAGGAATACCTACGCTGCGGCACATGGCCGCATACAGCGAAGCGATATCGTAGCAAATGCCTTCCCTGGCCGCGAGTATGGAATTGGGCTTGGGCGTGTAACGCGTAACCCTGCCGTATATCACATCATAATAAAGATCCCAATCGTAAGAAAAGTTCTTCACGATATAGCTGTATATCGCCATCGCCTGCGCCTCAGTTGTCTTTTTGCCGGCGATGAGCTCCGCAGCTTTCTGTGATACGCTGTCACCCGCGCGGAAGGATATCTCCGTTACGCTTCCCAAATAACGCGTGGCGGAAGAAGGCAAATTCTTGGTGGTCGCCCCGCCGGTATCCGCGGAGGCTGTTGGAATTTTGCTCGCTACGCTGCCCGAGGGCTGAACGGAAAAGGAGACGTTTTGCAGCCGCCGATAACTGCTGCCGCTTACGTTTTCATAAAGCGAAGCGGTTACCGTCGCGGCGCCGTCCGGCAACGGAAAGCTTTCGACAGTGCCCTGCACATAGTCATAGTATTTGACAAGCCGCGTATCGTCGTCCTTCAGGCCGACTTTCAGGCTTTTGCCGGAGTTTGTTTTGTAAAATACGGAGATATATCCTTTATCAACCTTTGTTAAATCAAAGCAGCTCTGCGCTGCGGTCGCCGTTACAGGCACGAGCGTAGTAATCAAGAGAAATACGGCTAACAGAAATACTGATTTGCGGAATCCATTCCTCATTAAATTCCCTCCTTCGGTAGCTGGCTGCCATTTCAGGCCCTGTAGCTTTGCGTCGCCGTCTTTCGACGGGTTTGCTAGTATCGTGTTGGGATGGACGCTCCCCCGCAGCGTCCTGCGCCATTGTATCCCCGATTCATTCCAGAGGATAACAAAAAAACACATTTCGGTAGCTGGCTGCCATTTCAGGCCCTGTAGCTTTGCGTCGCCGTCTTTCGACGGGTTTGCTAGTATCGCTTGCGTTTCACTGCAGCATATATTCTGTTTGTACTATAATAATAAACCGCAACTACCCATTTTGCAACAAAAAAACTTAAAAAAATTTACCAGCCGCATTATCATTCAAAATGGTCATTTCTATGCGAAATCTGCATGAATGCTTGCAGAAATATGTATTAACCGGTATACTAAGTTAAGAAAATTTTGTTATTCTAGCATATTAACGGCGGTGAAGCAATATATGTCACAATCCGAAGCGAAGCTCTCAGTAAAGCTGTTTGGCGGCTTTCTGGTCGAGTATGACGGAACCGTGTTGAGCAGCCTCTCTCCCCGCGCAGACAGTCTGTGGATGCTTTTCCGTTTCTTTTTGGTAAACCGGGGCAAATTCATCACGTCCGACGCGCTCATCGATATGCTCTGGCAGGAAGATGATGTCGTCAACCCTCGCAAAGCCCTGCAGAATCTTATTTACCGCCTTCGTAAGCAGTTGCCCGAGGTGGACGAGAACGGCTGCCCCTATATACTCTCCCAGCACCGTACCTATGGCTGGAATTCGGAGGCTTCCGTATATGTGGACGCGTTTGAATTCGACCGTCTTGCCACACGTATTAAAAGCGGTCTGAGCAACGACGAGTTAAAAACAGCAGGCCAACGGCTGATGGAGCTGTATACCGGTGATTTCATGGAAGATATTTCGGACGAAAAATGGGTGGAAACGCTCACCGCCTACTACCGGAGGCTATATTTCGACTGCATCAACAGTTATGTTACCATGCTGTACGAGCAGCGTCAGTTTAACGAGGTCATAGACGTCTGCTCCGCCGCGCTGCAGCACAATATGTTCGAAGAGCACTATCACGCCATGATGATTTACGCCATGCTCGCGCAGGGCAACCGTTACGGCGCGCTGACGCATTATAAGAGCATTACGTCGCTGCTAAGCAAAGAGCTTGACGTCCAGCCTTCAGAGGAGCTAAAGGCCGCCGGGCGCAGCATCAATTCCATAAGCCAGCCGCAGCGCCCGGATATCAGCATGGTATTGGACGATCTCCGCTCCGCGGCGGCCGCCGCAGGCCCCATGTATTGTGAAATGGACGTTTTCCGGCAGATATTCCAACTGCACGAGCGCCGGAACCGCCGCGAGCAATTCCCATGCATGCTGGTTATGTATACCATCGTCGCGCACAGCCGCGAGCTGTCGGATCAGGAAATGTTCCAGGTAATGGCCGCTCTAAAACGCGCCTGCATACTGTCGCTCCGTAAATCCGACGTAATGACCCAGCATTCCAACACACAGCTATTGCTGCTGCTTCCCTCGGCCAGCGAGGTAAACGTCAGTATCGTGCTCATGCGCATACAACAGAAGTTTTCGCAGCTTTGCCTGGAGACAGGAGTCACGCTCACCACACAGGTGCGCTCCATACAGCCCCGGCCACAAATCGTATAACAGCAAAATTGCAGCGAGAGAGCCGCCTTGTTTCATACAAGGCGGCTTTTAGATTTTGGCGGCTGCTGTTAAGCGCTTTTGATTGTGACCAATACTATTTCAGACGGGCTGCCCACGCGCATCGGGAAACCCCATACGCCCGCGCCGGAGCTGACAATAATACTAAAATCACCGTACGCGCGCAGTCCGTAGCTGACGGGAAATACGCCCGTCAGCTGAGCAAGCTGCCCGGCCGGGAAAAGCTGGCCCGCGTGCGTATGACCCGAAAGTTGCAAGTCCGCGCCGCTTTCCGCCGACTCAGAAATGAGCGGCTGGTGATCCAGTATAAGCACGGGTTTGGT
>JAEWWD010000288.1 GCA_023396535.1 Bacillota bacterium | reverse complement strand
TACTGGAATATCACCTTTACGTCTCTCGGGGCAGATACGCCCTGGAACTGATAGATCCAATAAATACCCTCGCAGCGCACATACTGGGGTTCCCCGTACTCGGCGACAATGGGATCATTCAGTTGGAAATCCTTGCAGCCGGGCAACACATGATAGGTGTAATAGAACGCGGAGGTGTCATTAAGATCGATGCGGGTATTAGTCTGGTTCGCGTAAACCTGCCCGCTTTGGATATCCCCGCCCTCTATGATGATCCGGCTCTCGCCTTCCACATGGGTCAATATGGCGGTATCGCCGCTCCCATAAACAGCGCCTTCCACAACGCCAGCGCCGGAAATCGTCACTTGCGTATCGTTGCCCACCTTCGCCAGCCCGAGATTACCGGAACTGCCGCCGCCATATACGTCACCCTCTACAGTGCCGCCTTTTACCTCAACGTTGGTGTCTTCCACATTCGCGACAGCGGGACCGCCCAATATAGCATATTTATGTCTTCGCTCGCCGTTATCCGATTTGCCACCACCATGTACATCGCCGGTGCTGCCGCCGGAGATGGTCACATTGGCCTGGCCTTCCACATTCGCCTCAGCGGGACCGCCAATGGACCATGCTTTGTTGGCGTCGCCGCCCTCGGCATGGCCGCCGCCGTATACATCGCCGGTGTCGCCGCCTTCAACGGCCACATTGGTATCGCCGTTGACGTTTGCCTTCGCACCGTTGCCGACGGATCCATTAGAATTCACATCCCCGCCCTCTGCATGGCCGCCTCCGTATACGTCCCCAGTGGTCGCGCCATCCTTGATGACGACATTGGTATCGCCGTCAACGTCGCCATTGTGGCCGCCGCCGTATACGTCGCCGACTACAGCTCCGTCACCGATAATGACGCTGGTATCGCCGTCAACGTCCGCATCCTTGCTGCCGCCATAGATGTTGTAGCCGTCGTCAAAATCCTTGGAATCTGTAGCGGTGGTTGCCGTGTTGCCTCCGCCTTCTCTGCCGGTAACCGTCATTTCCTCGCCATCGGCGTACACATCGTTCCCATCAATGGTGATTGCCAGCGCCGAAGATGCAACCAGCAGCCACACCATCAGCACCGCGAGAAAGGACAGCAGCTTCTTTCTCTTCATTATTCCGACCCCCTTATTAGATTGCTTTTCAGGTGACAATCGCTGCGTAATCTTTACAGCTTTGTTATATCGTAGCATGCCTCGGTCACAGCCTGTCCTCAGCGCGGCCTTATTCTCCGCTTATTTGGCTATTTTTAAGCATTTTTGGCGCGAACTGTTTGTGTTTTTGTAGAAAGCCAAATAAATCTCCTTATCTAAACCTCAAAGTAAAAACCGCGCGGGCAGTTGCCCGCGCGGTTCACAAACGCATTGTATTCTGTTTGCCTGTTACGCGCCTACGCTGCGGATCAGGTCGGGGTTGCGGGTAACGATGGTCGTATCCTTAATCCATTCGTCCACCATGGCCGTCCATTCGTCATCCTGCTTGGCAACCAGCGTCTCGTCATGGATGCTCTGCTTGACTTCTTCAAAGGACCGCTCGCCCGCTTGCTCGCCGGACACGTACTGCAGGATATGGAAGCCCGAATCATCCTTGATGACGCCCGTATAACTGCCCTGCGCGCTCAGCGCGAGCACCGCGCTCTTCACAGCGTCGGACCAGTCGGAAGAGCTCGTGTTTTCGCTGAGCAGCTTGCCCTTTTCCTTGAATATCGCCACGCCGTCCGCGCCAAAATCGGGGTCGGCGGAGTCCGCAAGGAGAGTATCGAAGCTTTCGCCGTTCTGCAGGCGCTGGTAAGCGGCTTCCGCGTCGGCCTTGCTCTGCTTATAATGATCCATATAGATCTGGTCGTTCTCAGCCGTAAGCTGGTCGATCTCAGTCTGCAGCGCGGCAATCTGATCGGCGTTTGCCGTCTCGTCCTGCAGCTTCAGGTCGCGGATCTGCTCTTGCTTGTCGTTGATAGCGGTCTTGTTCTCCTCATATTTAGGATCAATCTCATCCTCGGGCACAAAGAGGAGATGTTTAACACGCACATATCCTTCCGGCGCATAAAGCGGAGGCGTTCCGCCGCTGCGCTCGAAGCTTTCCTGCTGATCCTTATAGACACCGGGATCCTTCTGGATCTCGTCCTTATCGGCGGCAAGCCGTTCGTCGTACGCCGTCTTCACTTCATCGTCGCTCACGGTAACCTTGGCGTCATACGCATCGCGCATGTTGTTGATGCATAGCTGCATCACAACCCAATCCTTCAGCTCCGCCCGTGTCAGATGCACATAGCCGTACTGCGCGAAATACTGCGTGGTCAGATCGGGATAAATCTCCTCCGCGCGGGCGTCGACATCGGCGCCGGCCTCCTGGCCAAGTTCCTCCTGCGCCTGGGCAAGAGCCGCGTTATATATGACTTCGTCATACTGTGCGGCCTGCTCCTCCGCATCCTTCTGCTGTTCCTCACTCAGCGTGTCATAACCCTGTTTCTTGACCTGATACGCCATCATTTCCATTTCGATCATGCCATCCAGCATGCTGTCCTGAAACTGTTGCAGGCCTTCCTCGGTGGTAGTGGGATCATATCCAAAGCTCTGATACATGGACAGATAAAAATCAAACTGATCCACGAACTCGCCCTTTGTAATTTCCTTATCGCCCACCTTGGCCACAACCTGCGCGTCATCCTTTTCCTCATTCACGCTGACCAGGCTGCATCCGAACAGGGACGCCGCCATCAGCAGCGCCATGGCGGCTGTGATGATACACTTGAATTTGTTCTTCATCGATGCGTTCTCCTTTAACGGCCGTATTTCATATAATGCGCGTTGGCATTTCATCCGCGCTGCCGACAATTTCATTCCGGTATTAAATCTTGTCCGTATAAAGCGTCACGATACCCTGCTCGTCCGCTTCCTGCGCGTAATTCTCCTGCTGGAAATAGAGCTGCTTATGCAGGGTAGCGTTCAGAACATCCTGTATATCGGCGCGCACATCCTCATATGGCAGCGTGCCCGGCAGGCTGACGAGGCATATGACGCATACGCCGTCCTGCATGCGCACGACCGGAGAAATGTCGCCGACGTTTTTGAGCGCAAGCGCGGCGTCGCGATAGGCTTGCTCAATTTCCGTGCTGTTTGCGCTGGCATAGTAGCTGATTCTATGCGTATCCTGCGTGCGCGCTTCCCGCACTTTAAAGAAATCGCCTGCAACCGCCTCTTCGCGGATGGGCCCCATGGCCTTTTCCAGTTCTTCATAGCTGCGGTTGAGTATATTGTTGAAAGCGTTTGTCAGGCGCTCCAGCGTAGCTTTTTTATTGGATGCGGAAATGGAATCCTTGCCGCTGGTCTCCACAGCCAGCGTATACTCCGAGCCTGCCGATTTGACGGACTTAGCGGCCTGCGACAGCTCCGTCTGTTGCTTTTGTGAAAACTTCAGCATGATGCGGGCCGTTTCAACATACCCCTCAGGGATAACGATGGCGATATCCGGCTGATTTGTGGCGAACGAATTCGGATCGTCCGCGAGCGCCTTTGTCTGGGCGGCAACCTGCTCGTCATAATACGCTCTCATCTCTTCTTCCGAAACCTCGTGCTTGACGCCCAGGCTGTCGTAGAACAGATCGAGCACATAATCGTCGCGCAGGACGCTGCGCATGCGGTCGGGAGTCATGCCGGCATCCTTGAGGCTGTCGGTATAAGCCTGCTCGGCTTTGCGGCGGCCGTTCTCGTCGTCGCCGTACTGCGCCATGAGCGTGTCGATGGCCTTGTTATAATACTCCAGGTACTTTTTATCGATCTCGCTCTCCTGCTCCGCGGTCAGGTTATAAAGCCCCTGCTTGCGGGCGGCCTCCTTCATGGCGGCTTCTCCCACCTGGGCGTTGAGTATGTTCTGCTTATATTCCTTATACTCTTTTTTGTAAGCAGGCAACGTCAGATCCACGCCGGCATACTGCTCATATCCCTTGAGCTGCTGCTTGAGCTTATACTCATAATACCAGCGGTAAATCGGCGTCTCCCCCACCATGCCTACGATGTCCTCCGGATTCCTGGCGCAGCCGGCGAACACAAAGAGCGCAAAGAGCAAAGCCAGCGCGAGCGCAAGCGTCCTCTTCCCCATCAGCGCATTCTCCTTTGTTTTTCCTGTGAAAACGGCCAAACAACCACATTCACGGCTATCCCATTATACCCATTTCGTTTGACCGATGCAACGCATAATCCTGTAAACAAACTGTGGCACTTTATACGGACTGTCTACTGCACCTACGTAACTTTCACGGATACGAGCCGTTCAGGATTGTCCTTGCCATGATGAACACGGGCGGACGGCAATTGTTTCTGTGCATATTACAATGTATAATGGTGCAAGGCGTACAACAGGAGGAAACCTATGCAACAGCCGCAGCGCTTCATGCCGGACGCCGCTTACGGGCTCACGGCGCGGCAGGTACGTGATCGCGAAGAGGCGGGCCTTATCAATGAGCAGCCCCCCCGGGTAAGCAAACCTCTCGCGCAGATACTGCGGGACAATATCTGCACGTTTTTCAACGCCCTCAACGCGGGGATATTCGTATCGCTGCTGCTTGTAAAATCCTACGCCAACATGCTGTTTATGGGCGTAGTGCTTTCCAATCTGCTTATCGGCGTCGTACAGGAACTGCGCGCCAAGCGGGCCGTGGAAAAGCTGAGCGTGCTTTCCGTTCCCACCGCAACGGTGATACGCGGCGGCCGTGAAGAAGAGATATCGACGGAACGCATCGTGCTGGACGACGTCGTATGTCTCGGCCCCGGCAAGCAGATCCCGACGGACGCGGTGGTATTAAGCGGCGCAGCGGAAATTGACGAATCCCTTTTGACGGGGGAGTCCGATCCGCAGCTAAGGCAAGCGGGAGACAGGCTGCTTTCGGGCAGCTTCATAGTCTCCGGCTCGGTATGCGCGCGTGCGGACAGCGTGGGCGCACAAAGCTACGCGGCGCGCCTTGCCCAGGAAGCACGCCGCTACAGGCGTTTCGATTCCGAACTCATGCGGGCGCTTCGGCGCATCATCCGGTTCTGCGGCTCCATCGTACTGCCGCTTGGCGCATTACTGTTCCTGCGCGCGTATTTCGAGCTGCGGCACCCGCTGCAAAACGCGGTGGAACAGGCCGCCGCCGCCATGATCGGCATGATTCCGTCCGGCTTAATGCTGCTGACCAGCATATCGCTCGCCGCGGGCGTGATTGCGCTTTCAAGAAGAAAAACCCTGGTACAGGAGCTGTACTGCATCGAAACGCTTTCGCGCGTAGATATGCTGTGTCTCGATAAAACGGGTACGCTGACCACGGGCAACCTGCGCGTCGACCGCGTCTGGACGCCCGATGAGACGGGCAGAGTGGAAGCCGAAAAGGCTATCGCCGCTTTTGTGCAGGCTTTGCCCCGGGATAACGCCACCGCCCGCGCGCTGCATGAGCGTCTTGGCGGCGCGGAGACTGCCGCATACGGCGCGCAGCTTACAATCACCCCGTTTTCCTCCGCACGGCGGTACAGCGCCATATCGTTTGAGGGGGCGCTCCTTTATATGGGCGCGGCGCAGGCGCTGTGCCCGGCGCTTCCCGAGGCGTTTTCGATAGAGGCGGAGCGCGCCGCCGGAGAAGGCCGCCGCGTACTGCTTTTCGCAACAGCCGCGCCGGTCGAAGGCGAGCCACCCCCGCCGGAGCAGGCGGGGCTTACCCCCCTCGCTCTCGTGATACTGCTCGACGAGCTGCGGCCGGACGCCGCGGATACGCTGCGGTTCTTCCGGGAACAGGACGTGACGGTGAAGCTCATTTCCGGCGACGATCCGCTGACGGTATCCGCCATCGCGCGGAGGCTTGGCCTTCCCGGCCATGACGCGTATCTGGACGCGTCGGCGCTTTCTGAAGAGGCGCTCGCGCAGGCGGCGGAAAACTATACGATATTCGGCCGCGTATCGCCGCGGCAGAAACGCGCGCTGCTTATGGCGCTCAAAGCCGCCGGGCATACGGTCGCCATGACGGGCGACGGCGTAAACGACGTGCTGGCGCTCAAAGAAGCGGACTGCAGCGTTGCTCTGGGGGCGGGCAGCGACGCCGCCAAGCAGATTTCTCAGCTCGTGCTGCTGGAGAACGATTTTTCCGCACTGCCCCGGGTTGTGATGGAGGGCCGCCGGGTTGTCAACAATATTCGGCGGACCGCGTCGCTGTTTCTGGTGAAAACGATATTTTCGTTTTTGCTGACGGCGTCGAGCGTGCTTTTTTCGCTCTCGTATCCGTTCCAGCCCATACAGCTAACGCTGATCGGCGCGCTGACGGTGGGTGTTCCCTCCTTCTTCCTAGCTCTTGAACCCAGCCGCGCGCGCATACGCGGCGATTTTCTCCGCTCCGTGCTCGCGCATGCCCTGCCCGGCGCTTTGATCATATTCCTGTATGCGATCATCGCCAGCCTGGCGGGAAGACGCATGGGGTTGAGCTACCCCGAAATCAACACACTGTGCGTGTATCTCGCGGGCGTCGCCGGGCTGTGCGTGCTGCTCAGGGTTTGCCTGCCGCTCGAAAAGCTGCGCGGCATACTCGTGGCGACGATGGCGGGGCTGTTCGTCGCCGGCGTGTTCATCCTCAGGGGACTTCTGGAGCTTACGCCAGGCGTTCCCCTGCCGTGGCTGTTCATAGCGCTAACCGCGCTGTGCTATCCGGCGCTTGCCGTTTTGTCGCGCATCGTTATGCGCATACTGAAGCAGGAGGCATAAACCATGTATTTGATCGTGGGCTTGGGCAACCCGGGCATCGCCTACCGCGCCTCCCGCCATAACGCGGGCTTTTTGGCGCTGGACGCGCTGGCGGAACGTCTCACTATCGCCGTCAACCGCCGCGCGCACAGGGCGCTGACAGGAGAAGGGTACTGCAACGGCCAAAAGGTCATACTCGCAAAGCCCCAAACGTATATGAATTTGAGCGGCGAATCCGTTCAGTCGCTGGTTTCCTATTACAAGCTCCCTCCCGACCGGCTGATCGTGCTTTACGACGATATCGATCTGCCGGTAGGGGATATCCGCATACGCGCCTCGGGCAGCGCGGGCACGCACAACGGCATGCGTTCAATACTGGCCTGCCTGCAAAACGAGGAAGGTTTCCCGCGCGTGCGCATAGGCGTGGGCAAGCAGCAGCCGGGGCGCGACCTCGCAGCGCATGTGCTGGGCAAGCCCGCGAAAGACGAGCAGGAGCTTTTGGCGCAGGCCTACCAAAACGCGGCGGAAGCCGCCATACTCATCGTGGAGGGCCGGCTTTTGGACGCGCAGACGAAATTCAATAAAAAGAAGAAGAACACGGAACCGGAGGAGGCATGAACAAATCGGCGCACCCGCTGCTGCAGGTGCTCATAGAATCGCCGGAATACAATCGGCTATCTGAAATTCTGACCGGCGCGGAAGGTCCCGCGGCGGCTTTTGGTTTGCCCGAAGCGCACCGCGCGCATGTGTTCGCGGCGCTCTCTGAAACGCACGGCGGGCTTCTGATCGCATCCGGCGAGCAGGCGGCCGAAAAACTGTACCAGATAGCGTCGGCGCTCTCAGTGCATATTGTGCTGCTCCCAGCGCGCGAGCTTCCGCTCGTCAATGCGTACGCCGCCTCAGGGGAGAGCGCAAAAGCGCGCATTTCCGCGCTGGTTCGGCTCGCGCTCGGCGAGAAAATAGGCGTCATCGTATCGGCGGAGGCCGTGCTGCAGCGTCTTGCGCCGCCGGACGTACTGCGCCGCGCCGCGCATACGCTGCATTTGGGGGATATACGCCCGCCCCGGGAGTTGTTGGCCGCACTGAGCGACGCGGGCTATGAAATCGTGGAGCTGGTGGAAGGGCCGGGGCAGGCCGCGCTGCGCGGAGATATACTCGACGTATACCCGCCGCACGCGCAGCAGCCCTGCCGCATCGAGTTTTTCGACGACGAAGTCGACCGCATGAGCCTGTTCGACCCGGTCAGCCAGCGCTCGCTTGAGCGCGTTGAAGAACTGCTTCTTCCTCCCGCCACCGAAGCCCCGCAGGACGCGGCGGTGATCGCCCGCGCGCTTTCCGCCATACATGGCGCGAAGGGCTTTGACGCGCAGCGCGCGGCGTTTGAGCAGGGCCGCGCCTGCCCCGGTGCGGAAGCATTGCTGCCCGTATTGTACGAAGGCGCGCACAGCATATTCGACTATCTCCCCGCGGACGCGCCCATACTGGTGGAGGAACCGCACCGCGTGGAGGAAGCCGTGGAGTCCGCCTCCCGCCTGTTCCTGCAATCCGTCGCTGCCATGCTGGACCGCGGTGAAGGCCTTGCCGCGCAGTCCGAGCTGCAAATGACGCCCGACGCGCTGTTCCGGTTGCTGCATACGCCGCGCACAGGGCTGCTGTTTACGCTGACGCGAAGCTACGCGCGCGTACGCGCGAGGGAGAGCGTGCAGTTCGACGCGCGCCCCGCGCCGCAGTATCCCGGCGAGCGCGCGGAGCTTGCGCGGGATATCGCGCTTGCGCGGCGCACAGGCGCGGCCCTGCTGCTGTATGCGGGCGCGCACGCGCAGCGCCTGCAGCAGCAGCTTCTGGACGAGGGCTGCGAAACGGCCCGTGCCACAGCGCTTATTCGCCCGCCCGTGCGCTCTGAGGCGCTGATATTGGAAGAAAGCCTTCCGCAGGGGTTTGCATACCCGTCGCTGCGGCTGACTGTACTGACGGAGGCCGAGCTATTCGGCTTTACGCGCACGACCACAGCAAAACGCCGCCAGGCAAGCAAGCCGCGGCTGATGTTCTCGGAGCTTCGGCCGGGCGATCTCGTCGTGCATGAGACGCACGGCATAGGCCGCTTCGTAGGCGTGGAAGCGCTGACGGTGCAGGACAATACGCGCGATTACCTGCTGATGGAATATATGGGCGGAGATCGCCTGTACATCCCCACCGATCAGCTCGATCGCGTGCAGAAATACGTTGGCTCCGATGAGGAACCCAAGCTCTCGCGGCTGGGTGGCAGCGAGTGGCAGCGCCAGGTCAGCCGCGCGAAAAGCGCCGTCAAGGAGCTGGCGTTCGACCTCGCAAAGCTGTACGCGGCGCGGCATGATACCGTCGGCTTCGCGTTTTCGCCGGATTCTCCGTGGCAGCGGCAGCTTGAGGAGCGGTTCCCCTATACGGAAACGCCCGATCAACTGCAAAGCCTTGCGGAAATCAAGCGCGATATGGAAAGCGGCCGCGTGATGGACCGTCTGCTCTGCGGCGACGTAGGCTACGGCAAAACAGAGGTGGCTTTGCGCGCCGCGTTCAAGGCCGTGCAGGATAGTAAGCAGGTAGCGTTCCTCGTACCCACCACCATACTCGCGCAGCAGCACTACAACACGCTTTCAACCCGTTTTTCGGGCTTCCCCGTGCGCGTGGCGCTGCTCTCCCGCTTCAAAACGGCGCAGGAGATTAAGCAAACCAAGCAGGCGCTCGCGGCCGGTACCGTCGACGTAGTGGTGGGCACGCACGCGTTGCTCGCCAAGGACGTCAAATTCAAGGATTTAGGACTTCTCGTCATCGACGAGGAGCAGCGCTTCGGCGTGGGCCACAAGGAGCAGATCAAGACGCTCAAGACCAATGTGGACGTGCTGACGCTCACGGCCACGCCCATCCCCCGCACGCTGCACATGTCCATGATCGGCATACGTGACATGAGCGTCATCGATACGCCGCCCGAGGACCGATACCCCGTGCAGACCTATGTGCTCGAATATTCCGACACGCTGCTGTGCGACGCCATCCGCAAGGAGCTCTCGCGCGGCGGGCAATGCTATATCGTATATAACCAGGTGCACCGGATGGAGCGCTACGCGGAGCATCTGCGCGCGCTGCTGCCCGAAGCGAACATCGCCTTTGCGCACGGGCAGATGAACGAGCGGGCGCTCGAGCGCGTGATGCTGGATTTTATGGAAGGCCGCTACAACGTGCTGCTGTGCAGCACCATCATAGAAAACGGGCTGGATATTGCGAACGTCAACACCCTGTTCGTGCTGGAAGCCGACCGCATGGGCCTTTCGCAGCTTTACCAGCTGCGCGGGCGGGTGGGGCGCTCTTCCCGGCTCGGGTACGCGTACTTCACATTCATGCGCGACAGAGCTCTTACGGAGGTGGCGCAAAAGCGCCTGATGGCGCTCACGGAATTCGCGAAGTTTGGCGCGGGCCGCGAGATAGCGCTGCGGGATTTGGAAATACGCGGGGCGGGCAGTCTGTTGGGCGCGCAGCAGCACGGGCATATCGCGGATATCGGCTACGAGTATTACACAAAGCTCATGTCCGCCGCCGTGCGCGAGGCGCGGGGCGAACCGGAGGCTCCGCCCGAGATGGATACGACGGTGGACGTCCCAATCGACGCGCACATCCCCAAGAGCTATATCAAAAGCGAGGTGCAGCGGCTTTCCATGTACAAGCGCATCGCGCTCATCACAGGCCGCGATATGCTCTTCGACGTGCAGGAGGAAATGGAGGACCGCTTCGGCGATATACCGGCCGCTACGCAGAACCTTATGGATATCGCGCTGGTCAAGGCGCTGTGCGCTCGCGCTCAGATACTGACGCTGACCGTGCGCGAGGGTACGGCGCGCATGGCGTTCCACCAGCAGGCGCAGCTCGACGGCGCGCGCATGCTGCAGGCTGTTACCGCGTTCGGCGCGCAGGTATTGCCCGGCGAAACGGTATCCCTGCTTTATAAAAAGCCCGGCGCGGACGTGGAGGAAATGCTGCGCGCCCTGCCGCCGCTTCTCGAGGCGCTGGGAGGATGCGTATAAATGTCACCGGCACGGTCCTACGGACCGTGCCGGTGAGGCTTCTGTAGGTCAAAATGCGCTCATGGCGGCATTTTCCGCAAATCCGGCGAATGAATCGCCAGATTTGATTGAAACAGGTTGGGCGGCAGCCCCAATATACTGTTTTACCTGATCAAAATTATTCTCGATTTTTTCAATTCTTTTTTAAAACTTATAAGCTTCTATCATGGCGTTGAAGTGACCGGAAATGATTTCGGGATATTCTCGTATTTTATTATGTTTGCATACCTGCGCCAGATTGAGAAGCCCCAAGTCCATATTTGTTTTATCAGGTAAGGCTACACCATCATGAATCTCATATGCAAGATTAAGCGTTTTTCGAAAGTAAGATTCTAGTGCCGCAATAAAAGCAATGTGCTCTTTTTCCGCAAAAAGCGATGCCCATTCCGGAACAGTTTTCCTACCGAATAAGCTCATGATCTTCGTCTCCTTTAGCGTATCACCAGTTTATCTATATTATCTATTATATCCTGACACAACGAAGGTCAGTCGTAACGCTTCTTGTCGTTATATCCCCTCGGTACAAAGTTTGCAGCCTCCCCGGCGGTACCGGCAAGCATCCAATGGCGCATCTGCAAAATGAAAGACTCGCGTTATTTCCTTCATCTTCCTGTATTTCCATCAATAAAGCATAAATAGGCCATAACTGGCCAAAAACAGGCGGTTTATTTATCGTTTGTTCATTGGCAATACCCTTTTATGGATGTTATGATAAACGAAAGCCAAAGCGAGGAGATGGAACACGATGAAGCGAATGATGCAAATTACCGCGGCAGCCCTTATCCTGTTGGCTGCGTTTGCGTTTTGTGCGCCGGCGCTCGCCGCCCCCGCCTCCGGCGATGCGTATACCGTAATCGTCTGCGCCGCCTCTGACGACGTACAGGTGCTCGCGACAACAGCGTATGTGCAGGCGACGGCCAATGTCAATGTGCGCAGCGGCCCCGGTACCGGCTATTCTA
>JAEWWD010000269.1 GCA_023396535.1 Bacillota bacterium | reverse complement strand
CTACAAAACTCAGTCTGGTCTATTTCAGCCCGACAGGATCAACAAAGCGCGTGCTTGAGATGATCGCCGGTAAGCTTCACTTGGAGACTGCCGAATACGATCTGACAACGTATGCGGGCAGGGCGGCGGACATCCAATTTGGCCCGGAAGAGTTCGTGCTGTTCGGCTGCCCCGTTTACGGCGGCAGGGTACCGAGGCTGTTTGTGGAACGGCTCAGTGGCGTGACGGGAAGCGGCACGCCGTGCGCGCTTGTCGCGACATACGGAAACCGTGAATACGAGGACGCGCTTTTGGAACTGAAAAACATCACAAAAGCGAGCGGGTTCCGGGCTGTCGGCGCGGCGGCGATCGTCACAGAGCATTCCATACTGCGCGCGGTAGCCGCCGGAAGACCGGACGAGCGGGATATCGCCTTCATAAAAGGATTCGCTCTTGCTCTGCGGCAAAAGCTGGAGGATGCCTCTGCAGGCGAGGCTTACCCAGAGCTTATCGTTCCGGGAAACGAGCCGTACAGGAACTACTCGACACTGGGGCTTACTCCCGATGGATCCCCCAAATGCGCGGCCTGCGGGCTATGCGTGAAGAAGTGTCCGGTTGGCGCAATCAGCGCCGATCATCCGCGGGAGACGGATCAGGGCAAATGCATCGGCTGTATGCGCTGCGTCCGGCTATGCCCGAGCCAAGCGAGGAACCTTGCGCGAGGCAAGGCTGAAGCGGTGGAGTTGCATCTTAAAAAAGCGATGAAAAATCGAAAAGAGCCTGAGATGTTTCTCTAGGGTATGGATTCAAGGCGGAATGCCGCCCCGAGCGGCGCTTTTTTTGTTTGCGGCATTTGAATCCGCGCCCCATCTCGATTTATAATGAGATAACTGCATGGGAGGAAACGCACATGACCGTTATACTGAAATTCCTGGTTTATAATGTACCCGGCGTACTGGACCGCATCGCGGGGCTGATCCGCAGGAACGGCCTGAATATCGACAGCATCAGCGCCGCGCCGGTGGACGACGGCCTGACCAAAATCGATATTCTCATGAGCGAGGAGATACTGGATTCCCAGGCGCTGAAAAAGCAGATTGCGGCGCTGGATTTCGTGCAGCGGTGGGAGGTATGCGACTCCGGCGCTTATATGCTGCGGGAGTTGCTGGTGTTTAAAATGCCGAAAGGGGACTATACGGAAAACCCGGACAAGTCCGAGCGGATCATATTGGAGGAGGACGGCTGCCTGACGGTGGAAAAAACGGGCGCGCCCTCCGAGATAGACGCGTGTATCCGAAAGAGGCATGCCGAATTTCTCGAATACATGCGCAGCGGCGCGATCGCAATAGAAAGAAAGGGGGCCGGCGCGAATGAAGGACAATAAGGAATATCTGGTGCTGGCCATCAACCCCGGCTCCACGTCCACCAAGGCGGCGGTTTATCAGGATGAAGAATGCCTCGTATGCGAAACGTTCCGCCACGACAGCCATGAATTCGACGAGTGCAAAACCATACTGGATCAAAAGGGCATACGCCTCGCGCATATACTCGGCATGCTGGAGCGGAGCAATATCCCGGTCGGCTCCATAGACGCGGTGGTGGGGCGCGGGGGGCTACTAAAGCCCATCGATTCCGGCACGTACCTCGTCAATGATAAAATGCTGCAGGATCTTATCAGCGATTCCGCCGCCGTGCACGCATCCGCGCTGGGCGGGCTGATGGCGGCGGATATCGGCAGGCAGTACGGCATACCAGCCTATGTCGTGGACCCGGTGGTGGTGGATGAAATGGAGCAGGTCGCAAAGCTCACGGGCATCCCCGGCATTGAGCGGCGCAGCGCTTTCCACGCGCTCAACGCCAAGGCCGTCGTCCGCAAATGCGCCGCAGACCTCGGCATGCGGTATGAGGACGGCCGCTTCGTCGTCGCCCACATGGGCGGCGGAATTACGGTGGGCGCGCACCGGTACGGCCGCGTCATCGACGTAAACGACGCCATAGCGGGGGAGGGCGCTTTTACCCCCGAGCGCTGCGGCGAGGTGCCGCTGGCGCCCGTCATCGAAATGTGCTACAGCGGGAAATTCAGCAAAGAGAAAATGCTCTCCTTCCTGAACAGGCGGGGCGGCATGGCGGCCTATCTCGGTACCAACGACCTGGTCAGGGTGGAAAAGCTCATCCGCCAGGGCGACGAATACGCCGCGCTGGTGGTGGACAGCATGGCGTATCAGGTCGCGAAGGAAATCGGGGCCATGATGGCCGTGCTGGACGGCCGGGTGGACGCTATCGTGCTCACCGGCGGCCTTTCCTATTCCACGCGCTTCACCGGCTCCATCAAGCAGCGGGTGGGCAGCATGGCCAAGGTGCTCACCTACCCGGGGGAAGACGAGCTGGCCGCGCTGGCGGAGGGCACGCTGCGCGTGCTGCGCGGTACGGAGCGTGTGCTGAACTATGAATAGGGATGCCGGGGAACGGGGGTATGGCATGAACAGCCTGATAAAGGATCGCGTGCATGAACTGTATTACGGGTACGACGTGAACTGCGCAAGAACGACTCTGACCTGCCTGAGCGAACTGCTTGAAACGCCCGTTGAGCGGCAAACCATGAACGCCGCCATAGGCCTGCACGGCGCGGGCGGGTTCAGGGCGCAGTGCGGGCTGGTGGAGGGCGCGCTGATGTTTCTGGGACTCTACTTCAGCGACAGGGGCAAATCGACAGACGAAATCGTATCGCTTTGCTATCGGTACGCGGACGAATTTACCAAGAAATTCGGCTCGCTGACCTGCCGTGAGCTGCGGCCGGGCGGCTTCAGCGAGGACGACCCGCCGCACGCCTGCGAGGGGCTGACCTGCGAGGCGATAGAGTTCGCGTATGAGTTTATAAAACAACAACGACAGTGCCGGCTGCCTGACAGCCTATGAGCTTACGCCGATAAAGGAGATTGCCATGGAGTTTGACACATTACAGCAACGGATGATGGAACAGCTTCGCTCCCGGGAGCCGTTTGAGCGGGCAAAGGACTCCGCCTATCGCTACCTGGACGGGCTGAAGGAAAAGCGCGTGTTCCCGTCGGACGAGGCGATAGCGGGACTTGCCGCGTTTGACGGGCCTTTGCCCGACGCGCCCGGCGACCCGAATGAAATACTCGGCCTGCTGGACAAATCCGGCGCGCCTGCGGCCGTCGCGCAGTGCGGCGGGAAGTACTTTGGATTCGTGACCGGCAGCTACTACCCCGTTGCCGCCGCCGCGAGATGGATCGCCGACGTGTGGGACCAGAACAGCGGTTTATATGTCATGTCTCCCATATCCTCCCGGCTGGAGGAAATCTGTGAGAGCTGGATTGTAGACCTGCTGGCTCTGCCTGCCGGTACGGCGGCGGGCGTCGTCAGCGGCTCGTCCGTCGCCATACTCTGCGCGCTCGCGGCGGCCCGCAACGAGCTGCTGCGCAGGCAGGGCTGGGACGCGGGGCGAGACGGGCTGTTCGGCGCGCCGCCCCTCCGCGTGGTATTGGGCGAACAGGCGCATTCCTCGGTATTCAAGGCGCTTTCCCTGCTGGGGCTGGGGCAGAACCGGGTGGAACTGGCCCCCG
>JAEWWD010000183.1 GCA_023396535.1 Bacillota bacterium | reverse complement strand
GAATGCGACGAACTGGTATGCTTTCTCCGGCGTGAAATTTAGTACGGTATTGCCGGATGAGTCGGTCAGCGTCAGCATGGAGCCGGCTTCCTGCGCGGAACTGAGGTTGCCGGCGATGCTCGGCTGCGTCGTGCCGCCGGACGGGGCCTGCGCCATACCCGAGCTGCCCACGGCGACGAGCGTGCCGCCGGATATTTCAAACACGCCGTTGTAGTCGAGCGCGCCGTTGCCGCTGCCGGTCGGCCCGCTGACTGTTACCGCGCCGCCCGTAATGTAGCCGGAACCGTTGGTATCCAGCCCGTCGCCGTACGCGTTTACGTTGAGCGTACCGCCGCTGATGATAAATCGCGCGCCGTCAACCTCCGCGAACATATCCTTCCCGCCGCCGCTCGAGTCGTTGCCGCCGGCTACGTTGAGCCCGTCGTCGCTGGCGGTCAGGTCGATCTCGCCGCCAGCTATGTCGATGCGCATGCCCTCGATGCCCTCGTAGCTTGTGGCGATGGTGATGAGGCCGTTGCCGATATATACGCTGTCATCGGCGTGTATGCCGTCGTCGCCCGCGGATATGGTCAGCGAACCGCCCGTGATGGCGACACCCGTATTGCTGTGTACGGCGTCGTCTTGCGCGTCGATTGTAAAGGAGCCGCCCGCTATGCTCAGGAAGGAGCCTGCCTTGAGCGCCTTAAAGCTATCCGCGGCCGTCTCGGATTCGGTTTGCGCCGCTATGGTCTGCGCATCCTGCGCTGCTGCTGTTTGAATAACCGTAATTTCCGAAGGAGCCGCGGCGGTAGTTGCCGCATTGTCCGTTACGGTCGCGGAGCTCGCGCCGTCCGCCTGGCCGCGGCCGGGCCGCATGTCGCCTTCGGGAGGCGTGCCGTCAGGAAGCATACCGCCAAAGCCGGGCTGCGCCTGGCGCTCGGCGCTCGCGCTGCCGCCGCCGGTCGTTATGGTGAAATCGCCGCCCTCAATGCAGAGCTCCGTCGCGGCCTGCAGGCCGTCCGCGCCCGCTTTGATCACGTATGCCCCGTCCGCGATGGCGATGAAGCCCATGCCCTCATCCTTGTCATTGGTGGATTTTACGCTGTCGCCGCCTGATGTTATGGTGAGCCGCGCTGTCAGCACGGCGACCATATCCTTGCCGACGATACCGTCGTCCTTGGCCGTAATGTTGATATCGCCTTCCACGATACGCAGGGAATCGTTGCTCGCGACGCCGTCGTTATGCAGCGCCGTCACGGTCAGCGTACCAGTGCCGTTGATGACGAGGTCAGCCTTGCTGAACAGAGCCGCCGAAGGCTCCTCCTCGTCCTTGTCATAATAACGATAGGTATAGTCCGCCGCATCGGTAAGCGTGTTTTCTGTACCCGGCGCGAGCGACAGGGTTACCGTATCGGCGTTCTTTATAAACAACGGCGCGCCGTTGGAGCAGGCGATATTTGCGCCGTTGAGCACGATGCGGACTTCCGCGTCGTCCGGCGCGTCCACCAGTATCACGCCGTCGGTCAGGGAGCCAGAAAGCGCGTATGTACCCGCGGCGGTGATGGTCAACGCGTTGCCGTCCACATTCGCGCCTGCTCCGTCGACCGTGATGGATGCGCCGCTGAGCGCGACGGACGTGTACGCGCCGTCTGTCCAATCCGTATAGTCGTACTTCGCGTCGAACCCGGCGCTGGCCATAGTGACCGCGCCCGCTGTGGGAGCGGCGCTGGTATCCGCCGCAGCAGGGGTTGCTGTCTGCGCCATTGCCGTCGGCGTTTCGGTGGGGGCGTCGGTTGCCGCAGGCTCCTGTACGGCCGCCGTGCAGCCGGTCAGCAGCAGCGCGAGCAGCAGCGCCCCTGCCCGGGAAACCTTTTTAGCTTCTTTGTTCATATTTTGCACCTCATGTATGGATGATTGCCGTTGGTTGCAGATGATTGAGGGCTTTGCCTTACGGACCCAGAGTTCGCAATGGTCGCACATGCCGCAAGGCCTGTGCTCTCTTACTCACTCGGCCTCCATTTCGCTTTATCCGCCACAGGCGGCGCTCAATTTCAGCCCCCAAACTCCACCAAGGGCCATTACGGCCCTTGGAACCCATCCGCAAACGCTCTTTAGGGCGTTTTGCGCGGGAAAAGGGGGAGGAAGGCGGCCGGTCCGCCTTTAGGGGATAAGGGGGAGTATCATGAAGCTTTTATAGTATACCCTCCGGCAATGCCATGGGCATTGCCGGAAGAGGGTTCTTAGGGCCGTTACGGCCCTAAGTGGGGGTCCGGGGGCAAAGCCCCCGAAAAAACTTCTACAGAGCTTCTTCGGTAGCCTTGCGCGAGAGCACGATGGTCAGGTTGCCGTTACGGCAGCGCAGCGCGTCCAGGAACGCCTTTTCCCTGCTTTCATCCTTGAGCGATACAGTATAGCGCAGCTCGTACATGCTGCCGAGGTTGACAGTCTTCACGCGGTCGAGCGACGCGCCGTGGGTATAGGCTTCAAACAGGTCGTCGAACGCGCCGGTGTAATCGAGTTCCTCCGGTATTGTGATGCGCAGGTCCTTCTCCGTTTCCTTGTGCTCGCCGAAGCGGGACGAGGAAAGCAGCAGAAGCGCAAGCCCTATGATAAGGGTCACCACGGCGGCAAACGCGAGGTAGCCCATGCCGCATGCAAGGCCCACGGTCATAGCGAAGAATATGGCCACGATCTCCCGCGCGCTGCCGGGAATAGAGCGAAAGCGCACCAGGCTGAACGCGCCGGCCACGGCCACGCCCGCACCCAGGCTGCCGCTGACCATGAGTATCACCGCCTGCACAATGGCCGGCAGCAGCGCGAGCGCTATGGCGAAATGCTTGCTGCAGGCGCACCGCCGCGTATAAAGATAAGAAATGATAAATCCGAGCGCGAGGGATACGGCGGTGCACAGCAATACGTTTTCAATGGTCAGGCTGCCCGAGGACAATATGGATTCAAACACAGATAATCGCCCTCCTTTCCTGAATATTTGTTTTCCTGTTTGCTATGGAATCTTTGTACACGCAGCCATACTTGGAAAAGGACGCAGGGTATATGGAAAGATCGCTCAGCGCATGCGCAAGCCATAACGGCATGGCCCCCGCGGCTTTGATTTCCATCAGGCAGTCGCCGTCCTTGAGCAGCGGCACACCCCAGTCCCCCGCGCCAAGGCGCAGCTTGTCGGTACGGCTTCTGATGCCGGTATCGAACGTGATGCGAAGCGTCGGGTCCTCCCTGCCGGTGAAAGCCCTGCGGTCATAGGCGAGATACACGCCGGGCGCGGGGCGGTACAGCAGCATAAAGTAGTCGAGCTCGTTCCATATCTGCCCGCCGCCGAAGTGCCTGCCCGTTTTGAGATACTGTTCCGCTTGTGAAAGCGTCATGCTTTCGCGCCGCTTGTATACGACGCCGTCCACCTTGCGCTTGAGCTCCAGGAACACGCGGTCGCCCGGCGCGGGTATGCCGTAGCCGCGCAGCCGGAGCTTCTCCTTAAAAGGGGGCTGTTCGATAGACCTGCGCGCGAGCAGCCAATCCGGCGTGTCAAAATAGAGATTGCCGACGGTGTACCGGCCGTACGCGTCGGGGATGAGG
>JAEWWD010000150.1 GCA_023396535.1 Bacillota bacterium | reverse complement strand
CCCCCATTCCCACGCCTACGCCCGTCCCCACGCCGCTGCCGCTTTCGGAGTTATATCCGCAAACTCTTTTGACCGGTGCGCAGCAGGCGGCGATACAGGCGCAAAACGCCAATACAAAGGATTTTGTCAACGTGCTGATGGTGGGCGTAGACAGGCGCGGCACGCGCGGCGATTCCAACGCGGATGTCGTCATGATCGCCACCATAGACAAAAAGAACGGCCGGCTCAAGCTTTCTTCCATGCTGCGCGACCTGTATGTGCCCATACCGGGCGAGGAACCCGCACGGCTGAATTCCGCATTGGCCAAGGGCGGTATATCTTTATTGAAACAAACGATAAACGACGTGCTGCAGGTACAGATTGATAACTACGTTCTGGTCGATTTCGCCATGTTTGAGAAGATCGTCAACAAGCTTGGCGGCGTGACCGTGCGCATGACGGCAGAGGAAATCAGCGCCGCCAACGACAACATAGCGGGGCTGAACAAGCAGCGGGGCGTAGACTACCTGTGGGACGGCTTTATATTCGCGGAACCGGGCAATGTGAAGCTCGACGGCAAGCAGGCGCTCGGCTATGCCCGCATCCGTAAAATCGACAGCGATTTCGTGCGCACCAACCGGCAGTTCAAGGTGCTCAACGCCATATTCGCGAAGTTCCGTTCCAAGAACGTCGCGCAACAGTACGAACTGCTCTACGATCTCATGCCGCTGGTGGAAACGGATCTCACCAACGCGCAGATCATAGACTGCGCGATATCGGCCCTGACGCTCAATACCAACGGACTATTGCATACGACAATCCCGTACGAGGAACTGTACAAGTCGGCGCGTATAAAGGGAAGCTCCGTGCTGCTCTTCGATATGCCCGCAACGGCCTGGAAACTGCACGATTTCATATACACCGACGTAACCGTACCCGAAGAGGCCAAACTGCTTTCGGGCGGCAAATCGCTGCCGCCGCGCACGCCGGGGCCAACCCTGCCGCTGACACCCGCCCCGAGCGGCTCGCCGGACCCGAACGCATCCGCCGCGCCCGAAACCACATTTGAGATTCCCGAACTGGATGAAGCCCCGGTAGGATAAACCCAACGGCAAAAAAGTATAACTCCCGCCATTACCGGCGGGCGTTTTAGGCCATCGGCAAAGTCTGCAGGACTTTGCCGATGGGTTTTCTGTAGGTTAAATGTCGCTCATGGCGACATTTTTTCCACCAATTTGACGCACATGCACCCGAATGGCACATTCGGGTATTCTGCAAGGAATGATGTGCGGCTATGCCGCACAACCAATCGTCAAATTGGATTAATTGTGGAGGTATGCTACTCCCCCACACCCCCGGAAAGGGTTTGTCGATACTCTGAAACGCCCGCCTTTACCGGCGGGCGTTTTTTCATAAAAGAACAAAGACAAAACGGGCGCGAAGGCAAGTCTCGCGCCCGTTCTATTTGCTTCAGTGAAATTCCCCGCAGGGGAATTTCCTCCGCCATTGTTCATTATTCATTATGCATTGTTCATTACGCAAACGCTCCGCGCTTTCGCTTAGAACAGCCCCGTGATCTTTCCGTTCTCGTCGATGTCGATTTTCTCGGCGGAGGGTACTTTGGGCAGGCCGGGCATCGTCATGATATCGCCTGTCAGCGCCACGATAAAACCCGCGCCGGCGGATACCTTCAGATTGCGCACCGAGATGCGGAAGTTTTCGGGCGCGCCGAGCAGTGCGGCGTTATCCGAGAAGCTGTACTGCGTTTTGGCCATGCAAATGGGCAGGTTGGAATATCCGAGCTGCTCGATCTCATCCAACTGCTTTTTCGCGGAGGGCAGCAGGTCCACGCCCTCGCCGTGGTATACTTTGCGAACGATGCTGTCCAGCTTTTCGGGTACGCTCAGCGACGCGTCGTAGCAATACCGGAAATCATTCTTCCTTTCGCACAGTTCCACAACGGCCTGCGCCAGCGCGGCACCGCCTGCGCCGCCCTTTGCCCATACTTCGGACAACACGACGTTGACGTTGAGGGCGCGGCAGCGCTCTTCGACCAGCGCGAGCTCTGCTTCCGTATCCATCGGGAAGCGATTGATTGCCACCACGCAGGGCAGGCCGAATACCGTGGTGATGTTCTCGACATGCTGCAGCAGGTTGGGCAGGCCTTTTTCCAGCGCCTCGAGGTTCTCCTCCTGCAGGGAGGCCTTGGGTACGCCGCCATGGTGCTTGAGCGCGCGTACTGTGGCCACGATAACCACCGCCGAGGGCTTGAGGCCCGCGACGCGGCATTTGATATCCAGGAATTTCTCGGCACCGAGGTCCGCGCCGAAACCGGCTTCCGTAACGGCGTAATCGCCGATCTTGAGCGCCATCTTGGTGGCCATAACGGAATTGCAGCCATGCGCGATGTTGGCAAACGGGCCGCCGTGTATGAGCGCGGGCGTGCCTTCCAATGTCTGCACGAGATTGGGCTTGATAGCGTCGCGCAGCAGCGCGGCCATTGCGCCCGCGGCATGGAGATCGCCTGCCGTAACGGGCGTTTTATCGAACGTATAGGCCACGATCATGCGGGCCAGATTCTCTTTGAGGGTCTTTATATCCGGGCTCAGGCACAGCACGGCCATGACTTCGGACGCAACCGTGATATCATAGCCATCCTCGCGCGGCATGCCGCCCGCGGCGCCCAAGCCGCACACGATGGAGCGAAGCTGCCGGTCGTTCATATCCACGCAGCGTTTCCACACGATCTTGCGGGGATCTATGCGCAGCGCGTTACCCTGGAATATGTGGTTGTCGATCATGGCGCACAGAAGGTTGTTCGCCGCGCCGATGGCGTGGAAATCGCCCGTGAAATGCAGGTTGATATCCTCCATGGGCACTACCTGCGCGTAGCCGCCGCCTGCCGCGCCGCCTTTTACGCCGAATACGGGGCCGAGCGAGGGTTCGCGAAGCGCTACGCACGCGCGCTTGCCAATGTGCATAAG
>JAEWWD010000142.1 GCA_023396535.1 Bacillota bacterium | reverse complement strand
TCCATATCCCTCATGCTTTGTCTGTCAGTACGGAAAACTTCAAAATACTCCTCTTCCCCGCCCGCTGAAGCGGCTGTCTCCACCCCGATACTCATCGTGGGTTTCGGATTAACGGTGGAGGATTTGTTGATGCGTACATTCACATATACCGCTACCACCAGCAGTACCAACAACCCGATCAATACTCCATATTTCTTCATTTCGCTTACCCCTTTCCCTTTCTCCGTTTGCTTAATTATGGCTCTGTTTGCGAAGAGCCCAATTCAAACACTTCAATATTGGCTACGGGCATATCCAGCACCGTCTGAACGGCGCGCTGCAGATTCAATCGCACCGCAATATTCCCGGCGCCTTCCGCCACGACGATTACACCGCGCACGGCAGGCTGTTTTTCGGTCAACACAATGGGCTCGGTACCGCCGCTTCCGGATACCGTAGCGGGTTTTTGGGATTCCGTCTGCTGTTGAGTAGAGCTTTGCTTGCCGCCGTCCAGGCTTTCCGACCGGTTGGAATTGATATCCGTACTCATGGCGGTCACAAGTTCCGGCCCTGATTCATACGTGATCATCACCTCCACCTGTCCGGCGCCCCGTATGCTTGAGAGCACTGTCTCCAGCCTGTTTTCAAGCTCCTGCTCACTGCGCAGCGACGCCCCGGCGCTTTGCGCGCTGCCGGTCTGCTCTTGAGCAGGCTGTTTTGGCAGCAGCGTCGAAATATATAGCGCGAGTATCAGCAGCGCTAGCCCGGCATAGACCGCAAATTCAAGCCGTTTATCCGATTTGAGCCGTTCGGCTATTTTTATGATCAGACCGGATGGAGCTTTGCTTCTTTTTTTATCCATACGCGTTTTCCTCCTTGCAGGCATCGCCGCTTATTGCTTTCCTGCGACGCTGATCTCGTAGTAGCCCCTGAGCAAATCCTCATATGTGGTTTGCTGTTCCAGAGCGGATGCATCGCGCATTGCGCCGGCCGCAAGCGTGGGCGGCTCCTGCAGCAGCCCCGCAAGGGGAGAGGCGAGCGCAAGCAAAAATACAATTCCCAGGGCCAAAAGTACCGTACTTTTCAGCTTCCCCTGCGGGATCATCGTCTCCATCAGCGCGCACAGCACCGCCATGGCCGCAGTAACCATCGTAACCGAATACAGCGAAGAGAGCATATTATCCCCCCAATGCGGCGATGTTTCCCGTGCTTATGATAAGGCCGACCGTAATGATGAACATGACAGACAGCGAAACGGCAGCGGCGAATAAATAGGTCAGGACTTCGGCAAGCGCTTCGAGCATTTTGGGAAGCCGCGGGTCCGCAATGGGCTCGCACGCAGCAGCCGCAAGCCGAAACGCCAGCATGCCGGCAGCAATGCGCAGCAGCGGCAAGCAAATGATGCTGAACGCGATGAGTATCGCCGCCACGCCGACCGCGTTTTTCGCAAGTACCGCGCAGCCGAGCATAGTATCCACCGTGCCGGATACCATGCCTCCTACGATAGGCACTAGCTTATCGAGAGCGAATTTCGCCGTGCGAATGGATATTCCGTCAAAGGAGGCGGCCGTCATGCCCTGCAGGGTAGTAATCCCAAAGTATAGCGTAAACAGGAAGCCTATCATCCATTTGGCAACAGTCTTGCTCAGCTTGAAAAACTGGCCGAGCTGTACGCGTCCCGTGATGTTGTTGAGCACCCCCATTACGCCGCCCGTGAGTATGACCGGCAGCACCACGCCCTGCAGCGCTACGGAAACGCCGCTCGACAGCATCGCCATAGCGGGTTGGAATATCCCGGCTGAAGCGATGCCGCCGGCCGCCGTCAAAAGCGTCAGCAGCACCGGGAACGCAAGCTCAATAAATGCCGTGGTCTGCACGATGCTTTCGCGCGCAAGCACCGCGAGCGAAAGGAATTCATTGAGCGCGATGCCGATCGCAAAGCACTGGCAGACAAATCCAGCAATATCATTGAGCCCGCTCATGCCGGCGTCGCTCATGGCGCGCAGAAAACCACTGAGCAGCGCTACGGCGAACAAGCTGAGCAGCGTGGGCAATACTTCCGGCAGCATGGCTTTGAACAATCCCGTAAGTCCCTGCTGCAGCGTCTGTCCCCAAAAACCGCTTTCGCCCAACGCATATCCGCCGACGATGGTATTCAAGTCCTCGCCGCCCCACATGGCGCGAACTTCATCGGGCAGCGAAGAAAATAGTTCCTGCCAGGAATCAAGCTGTGTATTATCCAGCGCGCTATTAACGCCATCCTGAATTTCCTGCGGGACTGCCGCCAGGGCCCGCAGAGGCAGCGCGAACAGTAAGCACAGCGACAATGCGGCGATAATCCGTTTACATCTCATGGCGTGCTACCCGGAAGCAGCGCGGCCACCATATCCAGCAGCGTAACAGCCGCGGGCAGCGCCGCCGCGAGTATCATAATGCGGCCTCCTAACTCCACCTTGGACGCCATGGCCGATTCGCCGGCGTCCTTACATATTTCGCCGGCGAATTGCGCCAGATACGCGATGCCAATGATTTTTATAAGCACGCCTATATAGGCGCTGTTGACCCCGTAGCGCTCGGAGATTGCCTTCAAACTGGCCAATATGCCGCTCACCTGCGCGATAATGTAAAGCAGCAGCAGCAGGCCAGCCACAATACTGATCTGCAGCGCCATCTCGGGCCGGTATGCCCGTACCAGTACGACGATGGACGCCGCCAGCAGACCGAATGCCGCCAGCTGAAACACTGCCATCGCGACAACCTCCTCAGTACAACTGGAAAACCTGCCGGACGCTGTCAAACAGATCTCCGACCAGATCCAGCATCATCAGCAGGCCGATGATCAATCCCACGATGGCGGCAATAGTAGCCATTTCATCCCGCCCGCTCTGTTTGAGCAGTTGCGTGATAACGGCTACGAGTATACCAACCCCCGCGATTTTAAACAGCATATCCACATTCATGCGTATTACCCCTTCCTCCATCACCAGAGCAGTATCGCAGCCGCCAGCCCCGTCAGTATGCCTACGGAGCGATACATGCGCCCTTTGCTTCCGTAAGCGGCCTGCGCCTGCGTGCACAGTTCTTCCAGCCGTTGCTGGAGCAGGGCTGCGTTTTTTGCCTGGCTTTTTCCGTCGCTTTTCCCTAATCCCTGCGCGTATTCATACAGGGCGTTAAGTTCCGCATTCTCCAGCGCCGCAAAGCCGGCATCCTGCCCGCGCGCATATTCCATGGCCTGCTGCCAGGCAAGCTCCACATCCCCCGCGTTTTTAAGCTTTTTGGAAAACGTATCCCAGAATATTGCGGTTTCTTCCGACTTGGCGCGCCGCGCGAGCGTAAAAAGCGGCTCCTGCGCGTATTCCATCCAGATGGACAGCCGATTGATGCAGCCGATCATTGCGCGCAGCGTATCCCTGCGCAGCCTGAGCCCTGAGGATGCGCGCGACCCCAGAAATGTGCAGCCGAAGAACACGATCAGCATAGCGAACGCTCTAAGCATCGCAATCCCCTCCCCTGATCCCAAATCGGTCGCAACGCGCAATCCCATACGCCGATTACACAGCCCGCGTGCCCACCCTCCCGGCCCAGCAACACCAGTCGTTCAAACGCGCCGCTGCGCGTCAATTCCATCAGGGTTGCGCGCTTATGCAGGGCCTCAATATTCGTAACATGCGCGCTCGCTATAGTCGTAACGCCGCAATACGCGGCCTCCTGGACGGCGTCCGCATCCTCCTTTGCGCCTAATTCGTCGGTGACGATAACATCCGGCGAAAGCACGCGCACGGCCAGCCGTATCCCCTCGGGCTTGGAACAGCCGGAGAGAACGTCTGTCCGCGGACCCAGATCATGCTGCGCGACACCGCGCACCGATCCCGCGATTTCCATGCGTTCGTCCACAACGCATACGCGCATTGGCAGAACGCCGTTGAGTCCGCAGGAAAACTGCCGCACCAGATCGCGCAGCATTGTGGTTTTCCCACATCCCGGCGGGGATATGATAAGCGTTGGAAACGGCGTTCCATCCGGCCGCAGTATGCGGGATATCAAAGAATCCGCTGCGCCGATACAGGCGCGCGCAATTCGGATGTTAATGGATGTAATGTCGGCCAACCGGCCGATCTTATCCCCATCCCGCACGGCTTTTCCGCATAGCCCAAGGCGGTACCCACCCGGCAGTGTCAAAAATCCGGATCGCAGCTCCTCCTCCCAGGCGTATATGGAATGTTCGCACGCACGTTCTACAATCCTGGCGCAATCCTCCGCGCTGGCAGCCGGCTTTTCGCCCGACGCGTACAGCAGGCGTTCAAAGCCACCGCAGCATAGCTGCAGAGGCTGATCGGCGCGTATGCGAATTTCTTCTAAAGGAATATTCTCTTCTACCGGCTGCAGCAGAACCTGCAGCCTTACCGGCAGCAGCGGCAGTATATCCTGTTTCCACCGCGCCCTGTGTACTTTACTACGGTTTTCCATTTGCAGCATGTCCCCCTTTGCTCACAATGTATGTATGGAGAATGTGTTTCAGAATTCATTTTTTCACAGTGTATTGTCGAATATGGATTGCATAACAAAACTGCCACGGATTGTACGATTGTATACATGTTCTTCTTGTGCTGATCAGCGAAATGCGGTACACTCTATCTGAAAACGAAACATGTTTTTCTCGCTGCCCCGACACTTGTCGATCATGCAGCGGCACTATTCAAAAGCATGGAATTGAAAGAAGGACATTTATGTCTAATCCATTCGATACGCGCGATAGCATTTCCCTTACGACAAAAGTATTTCGATATTTACGGGATGGAATCATAGAAGGCCGCTATCAATCCGGCGATTATCTTGTGGAAACAAAACTGGCTGAGGAATTGGGCGTAAGCCGCACACCCATCCGCGAAGCGCTCAAGCAGTTGGAATTGGAGGATCTTGCGGAATCCATTCCCAACCGCGGCGTGAGGGTGAAGGGTATTTCCCAGGAGGATATCGATGATATCTACACGATACGACATCATCTGGAAGGCCTTGCCGCCTATTGGGCGGCGCAGCGCATCAGGCCGGAGCAATTGGATCAGCTTGCGGAAATCGTGGAGCTGATGGAGCTGTATACCCGCCGCAACGATTCCGCCAATCTCGCCCGGCTTGATTCGGAATTCCACGAAATCATATTTACGGCCAGCAACAGCCGCACCCTCAAGCATATATTGCTTAACCTGCATCAGAATGCACAGCACGCACGGCAAAGCTCGCTGATGTCGCCCGTACGAGTCCCCAAGTCTCTGGAAGAACATAAGGGCATATTCGCCGCACTGGAGGCGCACGACGCCGACGAGGCAAAATACCGTATGGAACAGCATATATTGACCGCGGCGCATTCCAAGGCCCCGCAAGAATAGCAGCTGCGCCCGGCCCTATCTGCCGATGGGAGGACTGCCATGCCAAAGGCCATCCCTTGTACCCGCGAGCTGATCGCAAGCGGAGGACCCGGCCTGTTTTTACTGGGACGCGTCGAAGACCGTTTGCCCGAACTGATCAAAGCGTATGGCGGCAAAGTGCAATTAATCTATCTGGATCCGCCTTTCGGCACCGGCGAATTGTTTCGCATGCGCATCGACGGCGCATTTGTGCAGCGTCCGGCCTACACGGACGCATTACCCCCTAATCAGTATTTGGAGTTCATGCGAACGGTATTGGAAGGCTGCCGGGAGCTTCTTGCCCCGAGCGGCTCTCTTTATCTTCATGTGGATTACCGCATGGCGGCGCCACTTCGGATGATGCTCGACGAATTGTTCGGCGCTAAAAATCTCATGAACGAAATCGTATGGGCCTATCAGTCCGGCGGCAGAAGTACGGCCCACTTTTCAAGGAAGCACGACGTCATATTGTTTTACCGCAAAAGCAGGGATGTCTTTTTTGATATGGAAGCCGTGGGTATTCCGCGCGGACCCGAACGAAAAAACCATATGAAACGGTTCGTCGACGACAAGGGCCGCGTCTGTTATTCCATACGCTCCGGCGGCAAACTGTACACGTATCGCGAGGATTCGCTTGTCTATCCCAGCGACGTATGGACGGACATCGAACACCTGCACCAGCGCGACCCTGAACGCACAGGGTACGCGACGCAAAAGCCGGAAGCCCTTCTCAAACGGATACTGCTCGCCTCGTCAAGGGAGGGCGATATTGTAGCTGATTTCTTTTCCGGCAGCGGAACCACCGCCGCTGTCGCGAGCCGGACAGGGCGCAGATTCCTGGCCTGCGACAGTTCGAATTATGCGCTCTACGCATTGCGCAAACGCCAGTGCGCACAGTACAATGCCATGAACTTTCTTAATGACGCGCAGCCGCTGGAGCTTCAATTCCCCGCATGGATCCCTGATGCACAAATCGACGCGTCATTCCGGCGCGAAGGCGGGTATTGGAGTTGTACGGTTAATACGTATTCCGCAGAGGGCAGCAGAACCGCGCTGATATATTGCGCGCTGGGGTCCATATACGACGGCGTTTTCCGTGCCGGCGCGTATGCGTATACGCCCGCCATGCCCCTTATTCTGCACATCCCGGCCTGCGAACATGGCGTCCCGGTACTGCAAACCATGGACGTAGATGGCAGGCAGAGCTTTTTCGCCTTGGACGAATGAGGCCGCCTCCTAAAATACATATCAGCAAAAGGGACCCGAAAACGGGTCCCTTTCCAATACAAATAGGAACTTTTTTATTTGGATTGATATCGTTATACCTCGACGACCGTTTCCTCGTCCACCGCCTTTTTAGCAGCCAATGCCCATTTCACGGCTTTATATCCGTCCATCAAGCCGACAAGGGGCTCTCTGCCTTCCGCGATGGCGTTTACGTAATCCTGCATTTCGGCGGTGAACGTCGGTTCCCAATATTCATAAAACCATTTTACCGTGGTCTGATTGATACCGTTTTTATCGAGATACAGAACACGATCGTTTGTAGGCGTAACACATACGCGGATACATCCGTCGGTACCGAATACCTCCGTTTCCACGTGGTACCCGTAAGAGCAGTTCCGCGTAGTTTCAAACCAGCCCATTGCACCGTTTTCAAATTTACAGAGTATACCGCAATTGTCGATATCGTTTACTGCCGCAAGACCTTCATACGCATACACGCCGCCCAATCCGTAGACCTTTGTGGCGTCCGAATTAAGGAACCACCTGGCCGCGTCGTAATCATGCGTCAGCATATCAAAAACCAACCCGCCCGAAGTTGGAGAAAATTTGATGATAAATTCCGCCATGGACGCCGGGTCCCGGTTGATCATCTTGATCAACACGGGCTTGCCTATATAGCCTTCGTCGAGTTTCTTTTTCATGGCTTGATAAGATGTGTCAAAACGGCGGTTGTAGCCAACCTGGAATACGTTGATGCCGCTATTGCCAACCGCCGCACGGATACGATCGATTTCTTCCAGCGTCATGCCGAGAGGCTTTTCCATATAGACGTTTTTTACGCCCAGCTCCGCCGCGGCGCATGCCATTTCGCAATGGAGCTGTGAATTTGTGGCTATCACTACGCCGTCCAGCTCCGTATTCATAAACATATCCCGGTAATCCGCATATCGATACTTAGGATTCATCTCCCGCCCGACTTCTTCCAGTTCATGCGGCATAACGCTGCAGATTGCGGTCAGTTCCGCGTTTGGGATCCGGTAATGGATATTCGCGGCATGGTTTCGGCCCAGCCTCCCCAGCCCAACGATGCCTAGTTTGACTGTTTTCATGTTCTTCCTCCGTTTTATCCATTTAATAGTATGGATGCTTACCACCCGAACAGGTCCCAGGTACTAATTGCGTTTTTGTCCGTAGACTCACGGATAATGAGGTTTGTTTCCAATGTTACGATACGGGAAGGCGCATCCTCCCCCTGCTGCATCCGCCAGAGTAAAAGCTCCACCGCCTCGCTGCCCATGCGTTGTTTCGGCACCGATACCGTGGAAAGGGACGGATAAACCAGAGTCCCCGGAAAATTATTGTCAAACCCCATGACGGCGATCTCATCCGGAATGGTAACGCCCGCTTCCAATATGGCCCGAATGGCGCCCACAGCCATCTGGTCGTTGCCGCACAAAACCGCATCCGGCTTCGGGCCCTCCTGCAGAAGCGAACGCATAAGCGCATATCCGCTCACAGGCGTATAATCCCCGTCCCGCACCAACCCGGGATTGTACTTTAACCCGGCGTCCTCCAGGGCGCTTGCGTACCCGTTGAAACGCTCCCGCCCCATGGCAAAGCGTCTTGGCGCGGCAATATACGCAATTTTCCTCCGTCCGATTCCGATTAAATACAGGGCGGCCGCCCTGGAAGCTTCCTGATTGTCCACCATCACGGTATCCAGGCCCTCATCCGGAGCCGCCTCGAAAAATACGACCGGAATGCGCTTGCCACCTATACGAAGTTGACGCAATTCATTGATATACTCCGCATCCGTTTCCTTATTCGCGCAGGTGGAAATCAATATACCGTCCGCCCATTGCCGGCGCAGCATATGAATATAAGCCTGTTCCCGCAGGATATCCTCGCCCGTTTCATAAATGCTCAGAGAATATCCCTTCTGAGCGGCCGCGGTTTGCATGCCGTGCAATACTCTTGGAAAAAATACGCTGACGATAGAAGGTACTATCACGCACAGCGCATTCGTCTTACCGCTTTTTAAGCCGCGGGCAATAGCGTTTGCCTGATATTGCAGATCCCGCGCCGCGTCAAATACCTTTTGACGCAGCGCGGGGCTCACCGCTTTCGTATCATTGAGTACATTGGAGACGGTTGAAATGGAGACGCCCGCAAGCGCGGCAACATCCTTGATGCTTGCGCTACTCCGCATTTGCGAACGAGAATCCTCTTCCATGCTTTTAATAATCCCTTTCTTATCCATCAATACCGAAGGTCAGCATCACTTTGAACGCATCGGATTTCAGCTTGCAAGCCACGTCAAACGCCTCGTGAATCTGATCAAACGAATAATAATGCGTGTTGAGGGCTGCAAAATCATATTTTCCTCGAACAGCGCTCATAAAGCGGATTGTGCGTTGCGCAAAATCCTTCGTGCCGCCGGAACCGCTGATGGATAGCGTCCGCCATATTGTTCTGCCGATTTCAACGGGCACTTTCCGGCCGATAGAGTGACCGATCAACCGAACGCGCGCACTATGGCCAGCGACCTCGAACAATGAAGCGATGGCGGCGTCGTTGCCGGAAGCTTCCACAACCACCGTCCCCATTCGTCCTTCGGTAAGACGATCGATTTCCTTTACGATATCCACTTCTTTCGGGTTCAACACATAGTCCGCCCCATACCGCAGCGCTATTTCACGGCGCTTTTCAAACGGTTCAATGACAATGACGGTCGCACCGCTGGTTTTTGCCGTCATCACCGCAGAAACACCAACGGGGCCGCAGCCCATGATGACCGCAATATCCGACGCGTCGATGTATCCGCCGTTTCCCCATATACCGAAATAACCAATTGAAAACGTTTCCACCCAAGCGGCATCGGCATAAGTCCAATCGTCCGGAACCTTATGGACATACTCCTCTTCAATAACCATATACTCACCCATACCGCCAGGGGAATCGGGCCGAAATCCGGCTTCTCGCATATTCAGGCAAGCCGAGGGCATGAGTCCGTCCTTACAGTTACGGCATACGCCGCACTTCATCACGCAATCCCCTGTTACCTTGTCGCCCGGATACAGGGTTTTTACGCCTGACCCGACGGCTGCAATTCTTCCTCCCCACTCATGCCCTGGCGTATACGGCCCAATATCATATCGACCTTCTTTGGACTTTCCTTCAAAGCACTCAACATCCGAACCACAGATTCCGCATGCGCCGACTTGTACCAGCACTTGATTTCTCTTCAGTGCCGGAACCTCCACTTCTTCCACGCGAAGATCGAAAGGTTTGTACAGAAATGCCGTCTTTGACTTCATAGCCGTATCTCCTTTTTAATGATTTTTTGGACTTTCTGATATATGTTATTCTTATATATTGGGCATTCTGGGCCAAAGATAAAATTTAATACCATGCAGCTCTGCATATGAAGCAATATTAAAAAACTCTACAATATACTGATACTAGAAAAACGTTTTTCTTAAATATATAGAGAATTTTTTGTTTTGTCAATATATAATATTGCTTTACACAGATTTTACAATTAGGTTTTTTCGGCTTTTTTCCGGAAAATCACGGGTTCTTACTGCCTCATCCCTGCAAGAAACTGTATTTCCGCGGATCATTACATATTGACTTGTTGCTTTTAACTGTGCTATTATTCGTATATCTTAAATACATGATTTGTTAATTCGTTCCCAGTAGTATATAGCATTTGTTTATAGGAGTTTTTTCTAAAGTCCTTATTTGTACTCTTAGTCCCTGTTTGTGCTTATTCCCTGGTTTGTCCTTAGTCGAAATTTTTTATATAACTGTTTTTACTTATGTAAACGTTTTCTTAACTCGATGCAATTATTTATTATTTTGTACCACTATTTTGATTGTACTCCAATGTCTTCTAATAGTGACATTTGACTTTGGACGCACGTCCAAAATATAAAATGAGGAGGATACAATCATGAAAAAAATCCTGGTGTTCCTGCTGACTATGGGTATGCTGCTCGCCATGGTCGCTTGCACATCACCGGCGGCCCCCGCCGCAACCGCTGCACCTGCCGCTGCAACGGAAGCGCCGGCCGCCGCTACGGAAGCGCCCGCGAAAACCGCCACTATGACGATCGGCGTATCACTGTATGCGCGCGACCAATTTATTTCCAATCTCGAGCAGGCCATTCTGAAAGCTGCCGAAGGCTCCGGCTATACGGTGGACTCTCAGGAGGCCAACAACGATACACAGAAGCAGCAGGAGCAGGTGCGTACATTCGCGCTGAAGGGCTATGACGCCATCATCGTGAACCTGGTCGACACCTCCACCGCCGAGACCATCATTGCCGAAGCGGGCGACACGCCCATCATCTTCATCAATCGTCGTCCTGTCGACGAACTGCTTGTTCCCAACAAGTATGCATACGTTGGCTCGCAGGAATATGACGCCGGCAAGATGCAGGCCGAGTTCCTCGCGAAGTTCTTTGCCGACAAGGCCGATAAGACCCTCAACTACGTTCTCTTTATGGGCCAGCTGGGTCTTGAGAACACCAACGAGCGTACCCGTTCCGTGAAGGAAGAGCTTCAAAAAGCCGGCTTCACCCTGAATAAGGTATTCGAAGACACCGCCGAGTGGGATCGTTCCAAGGCCATGGATAAGATGCAGACCATCCTCGGCACCGGCGAAGCGTTTGACGTCGTCATCTGCAACAACGACGAAATGGCGCTCGGCTGCATCGAGGCTCTGAAGGCCGCCGGCATTGATCTGTCCAAGATACCCGTCGTCGGCATCGACGCGACTGATATGGCTTGCGAATCCGTGAAGAACGGCGAAATGGCGGCAACCGTATTCCAGAATGCTTCCGAGCAGGGCCGCGTGGCTATGGAATATGCCATCAAGGCCGCCAAGGGCGAATCCTTCGATATCTTCGGTTGGGTGCCCTTCGAGCCCGTCTCCGCCGAGAACGTGGCCAATTACATGAAGTAACCCGGCAAAATCAAATCATCGCATCCTCTTTTGCGGATCTGGTCCGTACACGGACCAGATCCGCAAATAAATGGTTCCGGTCTTCGGACACGGCCATATCGCATATAGCATACTATGGGGGGTCGCCCGCGCAGCCGTCCCGCTGGACTTCAATCTTGGAGGTGCACGCTAAGTGAGCGAGTATATTCTTGAAATGATCGACGTATCCAAAAGTTTCCCCGGCGTTCAGGCGTTAAAAAACGTCTCTTTTCACTTGCGGCCCGGCACAGTGCATGCGCTTATGGGTGAAAATGGAGCCGGAAAATCCACGCTTATGAAATGCCTGATAGGCCTTTACCAGATGAACAGCGGAAAAGTTCTTCTGCGCGGACAGGAGGTTACTATAAAGGATCCGTCTGAAGCCGCAAAAAACGGCATCGCGATGATCCACCAGGAGCTTTCTACCGTCAACGAACGTTCTGTCGCGGAAAACCTGTATTTAGGCAGACAGCCAGTACGCGGGGGGATTTTCGTAAACCATAAAGCCATGTATAAGCAGGCGCAAAATCTCCTGAATGAACTGGGCATTCCCATCGACCCCTACGAAAAGATGGGTAACCTGACTGTCGCGAAAATGCAGATGGTGGAAATCGCAAAAGCGATCTCCTATAACAGTGATGTGGTTATTATGGATGAGCCAACTTCTGCCTTGACGACGAGGGAGGTTGAGCAATTATTCGAAATGATCGCTAACCTTAAGTCAAAAGGCGTTGCAATTATATATATATCGCATAAAATGGAAGAGATTTTTCAGATTTCCGATGAAATCACCGTGTTCCGCGACGGCATGATGGTAGGTACCGATCTTGCAGAGAATCTCGATATCCAGACACTCATACGCATGATGGTTGGCCGTAATCTTGATGAAATGTATCCCAAGGTGGACTGCGATATTACCGACGTCGTCCTGAAAGTCGAGCACCTGAGCGCCGGCGACGCTTTCTCCGACGTTAGTTTCGAACTTCGCCGCGGTGAAATTCTCGGCTTCGCAGGCCTGATGGGCGCAGGCCGCACGGAAGTGATGGAAACGCTTTTCGGTCTGCGAAAGAAAACGGGAGGCCGGGTATTAATCAACGGAAAGGAAGTCCATATCAAAAGCCCTGCGGACGCCACGGCACACGGCTTGGCTATGATCACAGAGGACAGGCGTCGTACCGGCATTATACCGGTTTCCACCGTACGGGATAATATTATCGTCGCCAATTTGAAGGCGTACGTTACAAAACTCCGACTGATCAATAAACGAAAAATGCAGGCGGATACGAACGAATACGTAAATAAGCTGAAAATCAAAACAACCAATAATGACGTTCGCGTGCAGGATTTATCTGGCGGCAACCAGCAAAAAGTGCTGGTCGCCAGATGGTTGTTGACCAAGCCGGATATACTGCTGGTCGACGAGCCCACCCGTGGCATAGACGTCGGGGCAAAGGCCGAAATTCATACCCTTATTACCCAGATGGCGGGCGATGGAAAAGCCATTATCATGGTGTCTTCAGAAATGCCTGAGGTATTGGGGATGTCGGATCGTGTGCTGGTCATGCACGAAGGCAAGATGACCGGTATACTCGACAGGAAGGAAGCCACACAGGAACGGATCATGCAATATGCGACAAACACGCATTAAGCTAGGGAGGAAACAGTATGAACGACAGTCCGCACGCGGGAGCCGTTGAAAGCTCCGCCAAAACAAAATTAAACGCCCTGTTAAGCAAGTACACCATTTTTGTAATCTTGCTGGTATTGGTTGCCATACTATCCGTGGCGTCCCCCATGTTTATGACGCCGAAAAATATCATAAACATATTGACATCCGAGTCCAGCCGCGGGTTACTCGCATTTGGCGTTGCGTTCTGCATCATATCCCGAGGCATTGACCTTTCGCTTGGTTCCATAATGGCTGTTTCCTCGGTTTTTGCAGCTTCGCTTGTACAGAAGCTAACCTACGCAACGCTGATTATTCCCAACCTCGTCTATATCCCGGCCTGGGTAGCCGTATTGTTCGGCCTCGCGATTGGTACGGCATTCGGCCTTACGAACGGTCTGTTGATCGCCTATACGAAAATACCGCCGTTCATAGCCACACTGGGCTCCCAGGTTATCGCCCGTGGCGTAGCGCAGCTTTATACCAACGCTTACCCGGTGCCCATGCTCCGCGAGGATTTCACTATCATCGGCCAGGGCAACCTGTTCGGCTTCATACCCAACATCGTGGTGGTATTTATTCTGTTTGCAGCTATTGCGTATGTCATGCTCAACCATACGCGATTTGGCAAAAATGTCTACGCCATTGGCGGTAATGAGGACGCCGCGCGCGCAGCCGGTATCAAGGTGGAACGAAACCTTGTCGCAATTTACACATGGTCCGCACTGACTGCAGCCGTTGCGGGCGTTATGGTCACTTCCCGCTCCGCGTCAGGTATCGCCTCCCTGGGCCTGAGCTATGAGCTGGACGCCATCGCCGCCGCGACGGTCGGCGGTATTTCCCATACGGGCGGCATTGGCACCATCACCGGCGTCATCGGCGGTATTCTTGTGCTTGGCGTCATCAACAACGGCCTGCTGATACTGGGCGTTTCCCCTTATCTGCAGCAAATCATAAAGGGCATTATCAT
>JAEWWD010000104.1 GCA_023396535.1 Bacillota bacterium | reverse complement strand
CCCCCAGCATGCCCTGCAGCAGTTCGTACGCTTCCTGCCCCGTGCAGTGCCCCGTATAATAGACGGACGGCGTTTTAGCGAGATACTCCCCAACGCCGCGCACCAGCAAAGGGTCTTCGCTTTTTTTATAGGACGGATTGAACAGATGGAAGCCGCCGAATACATAATCCGGCGCGCGATACCCGAACTCCGCCATGCGCTTAAGAATATTGACGATGCCGTTGTGCGCGCAGCCCGCAAACAACGCTACCGTACCCCCTTCCGTCACGATTAAATTCTGCTCGTGCGCGAAGGTATCCTGCGCCAGTTCGCCGTCCTTGTCCATAAACAGGGTATTGTTGGCCTGTGAGAAATACTCCCTGCCGCGCACGCCGGAAAACAGCTCCAGCCCTGGGCCGATCTCATGCCTTTCCCCCGAAAACACAAGCCTGCCGCTTTCAACAATCGCTTCGTCCGGCCCAATCTGCGCCAAATTTCCGTCCGGATGCCGCGAGTAGTATTTGCCTGCGGCGCCTTCCCTGAGATATATGCGCGCCGCCGCGTTTTCCCTGAGAAACGCCGGCAAACCGCCGCTGTGATCCCGATGCGCGTGTGACAGCACTACATAATCGATGGATGAGATATCCACCTGGAGCCTCTTCGCGTTCGCGAGAAACAATTCTCCCCTGCCTGTGTCGAACAGAATCTTTCTTCCGTTTGTCTCGATATACAGGCTCAAGCCGTGCTCAGACCCAAACTCGCCGGATACCGCCGTGTTTTCCACCAATACCTTGATCAGCATACAGTCCCCAATCCCCTTTTAGAGTTCACTCAGTCTTCACGCCGTATTTTCAGAACACGATCCCGCACCTTCGAAAAATGATCTGCTACGGCATTGAGCGTGTTGCCCCTCACGTCGTCTTCCATCAGCGGGAGCACGGTGAGTATCTGATCCGCAAACTCCGTATGGATCATATCCATATACTGCAGCTCCAGCGCCTTACGCTTGCTCCAGAATTCATTGCCTATGCAGAATTCCTCGGGTATCGTGCGGTTGACAACCACGCCCGCGACAGGCACATGGTATTTCCGCAGGATGTCCATCGCCCGCTTGGTCTCCACGATAGGGAGTTTTTCCGGATTCAACACGAACACAAACTCCATGTTGCCGCTGTCTACCAATATGTCCCGCGCCTTTTCCATTTTCAGTTTGCGGGCGTTGAGCAGCGCAAGGGTTTTATCCTCGTCGATCTGCTTATGCCGCTCCTTGTTTTCGCCGCTGACCATTTTCATAAGGTTCAGCGCCTGCCTGCGCTTCTTGATCATGCTGTCCATCCAGCCGCCCAGAAGCTCCGGCAATGACAGCAGGCGAAGTGTATGTCCGGTCGGCGCAGTATCGAATACGATACGGTCGTATTCGTTTATTCGCACCTCTATAATTTCGATGAATTTATCGAATATGGCGGCTTCCTCCGAACCGGGCGAAAGCACGGCGGCGTCGATCTGGCGGGTGATTTCCTCCACAATAACGGGGCTTATGCCATGCGGCAGCTCGCTTTTGATGCGGTCGGTGTATCGTTTGCTTTCAAGCTCCGCGTCGATTTCAAGCGCGTAGAGGTTATCCGCAATCTCAATGATCTCGGGCCCGATGGTAACCCCGAATACGTCCGCCAGGGAATGTGCAGGGTCGGTGGAAACCAGCAGCGTTTTATCCCCCGATTTTGCGCAGCTGATGGCAAACGCGCTGGAGCAGGTTGTTTTCCCTACGCCGCCCTTGCCGCCAAAAAATATGATTTTTTTGCCGTGGCGCGGGTCATAGGATGCGCGGGCGTCCGCCGCGGGCTTCGTTTTACTTTTAAACATATGCTTTCCTCCCTGCCGTCACACGTCGTACAGATCGTACTGCGCCCATTTTTCTTCCCATGTCCACTGCCGCTGAAGCATGCGTTTTTCCCAGTTGTCCAACGTTTCCACAAAATAGGGCAGCAGCTCTATCGTGTAGTAGGAAGTCTGCATGGGAAACCCCAGCATATCGCCGAAGCAAAGCAGCATGAAATTATCCTCCGCGTCATTTGCTTCCTTTTTCAAAAAACGAGTGGAGCGCTCGCGGAAATCCCCCGCGGCTTTGAAAAACAGCCCAACGCTTTTCAGCCACTGCCTGAATCCCTGGGTCCAGCTCAACGCAATCACCTTCCTTCATTTTTCTCTGGCCGCGCGTTATGCAAATCTGAGAGATGTTCTTTCCATATCCAGTATAATGCATTTCATGGATTGACAAAACCGTTGTTTGGATGAAATTTGCGCCAAATCCGCCATAAAAGGTACATGTAGAGGAATATGAATGGGCAATCGCATGCAGTCTTGGTTTTCTATAAGCGGTAAAACGGTTTCTTCTGTTTCGATCACAGAAAATGCCGCCGAATACCGGCGGCATAGATATGTTATATAGCAAAATACTCTTCCCGTGGCCAAACTGAGAGCGTTCAATTCTCACTTTTGCCGGATCGCCTGCGGCTCACGGCAAGCAGCAGCTTGCTGAACAGGAATATCAGCACCAGGGCGGTGAAAACGCCCACGAGGCCAAGCCCCATCAAGGCCCATCCGGCCTGCACGATGTCCATAGTCATATGCGCTCAACCTCCAATCAGATTTACAAGTATCGGCGTGATGGCCAGTATCACGCTGCCCGCTATGACGGAACCCAGTTGCCCCGCCACATTCGCGCCGACCGCCTGCATGAGTATGAAATTCTGCGGATCCTCTTCCTTCGCCATGCGCTGTACGATACGCGAGGCCATGGGGAACGCTGAAATACCCGCAGCGCCTATCATGGGATTGATCTTTTCTTTGACGAACAGATTGATCAGTTTCGCAAACAGTACGCCGCCCATCGTATCAAATACGAAAGCTACGAGGCCCAATGCAAGTATGACCAGCGTCTGCGCGCTCAGAAAGCTTTCATAATACATGGTGGCGCCGATCGTAATGCCAAGCAGCAGCGTCACGATGTTGGAAAGCTCATTCTGCGCAGCATGGAAAAGCCTGTTCACGACGCCCGCCTCCCGGAGCAGATTGCCGAACATCAAAAGGCCGATCAGCGGCGTGCTCGACGGCGCAAGTATGCCCGAAATCACCGTGACGCCTATGGGGAACAACACCATGAGCCATTTGGGAAGCTCCACATCGCCGTAGCGCATGCGGATGCAGCGTTCCTTCTTGGTAGTCAGCGCCCGTATGACGGGGGGCTGTATAATGGGTACCAGCGACATATACGAATACGCGGCCACGGAAATAGGCCCCAGCAGTTTAGGAGAAAACTGGGAGGCGACCACGATGGAAGTCGGGCCGTCCGCAGCGCCTATGATACCTATGGAAGCCGCGTCATACAGGGAAAAGTTCAGGCTGGGGAACACCTTGTCCAGCCCGATAACCGCCATAATCGTGAAAAAAATTCCAAATTGCGCCGCCGCTCCGAAAAATATCATTTTGGGGGTGGCGAACAGCGGTCTGAAATCCGTCATCGCGCCTATGCCTACGAAAATAAGCGCCGGAAACAACTCCGTCAGTATGCCGGCCCTATGCAGCACCTGCAGCAGACCGGGCGCATCGGCAGTGCCCCAGATCACAGCCAGAGGCAGATTCACGACGATCGCGCCAAAGCCGATGGGCAGGAGCAACATGGGTTCATAATCCTTGGCGATCGCGAGGTAGATCAGTACGCCGCCAATAGCGTACATGATCAGATATTGCCACTCGAACGCAAATACGCCGCTCAACAATCCTTTTAATGCTTCCATGGGCCTTTTTGTCCCCCTTCAGATCATTTCGGCAACGACAGAACAGCTCCGCCAAGCTTATGCCGAAGTCCGCGTATGTTTGCTATTATATCACGATTCACCCGGAGTTTACATTATACCATATATATGGCGCAATACAATATTTTTTATACTTATACCTGTTTGCCATAATACTTGCTTTACCCTTGCAACGCACGCGAATTGGAGGTATACTGGAAAAAAGTCACCATATCGGGGGTTGATGGGATACATGCAGAAAACACGCGTGACTGTTCATGTGGCCGGACAGACGGTTCACCTGTGCGGTCCCGAAGATGAAACGTATATCAAAAGCGTCGCCGCTTACGTGGATGAGAAGGTTGAAGAACTGCAGAAATCGCACCCCGCACTGAGCACCAGTACCTGCGTCATGCTGAGCGCGCTCAACATGGCGGACGAGCTTTTTAAGCTCCGCCAGCAATACACGGAACTGGACCGGCGCATCGATGAACTGCGCCACCTTTCAACGCCCGCCCTGCCTTCGCGCAAGGCGGCGAAAGCGCCCGTAAAGCATCCGTTTGAAGAACCTACTCCGGCAGGGCGCTGACAATAAAACGAAGATTCTTCGGCGGTATTCCCGCCGTTTTTGTTTGCCAAAAATGGCAGCGCCCGGGGGGAGCCGGGCACTGCCTTCTAAGGATGGTTGGGGGTATGTCATCGCCTGTTCCGGCGTAATGACCTTATTGGGGAATGTACTCCGCGAATGTCACGGTGACGTCGAGTTCGTTTCCGTCCCGCTGTAGCTTTATGTTTGCCACATCTCCGGCTTTATATTCACCGATTGCCTGCGCAAGCTCGCTTCCGGTGGTAATTTTCTTGTCGTTCACCTGCAGGATCAGATCGCCGGCCTGTATGCCCGCTTTCTCAGCGGCGCCGCCAACTACGATCTGGGCAACCTGCACGCGCGTCTCCACGTCCTGCATCTGGCCGAAGCCGAAGAAATCGCTCATGCCGTTGTCGCTGCGGCCATCCATGCCGTCGGACTGCACGGCCACGTTCTGCGTATATACGCCCAGATACGCGCGTCCGCTGACATAGCCTTTATCCATCAGGTCCGAAATAATCTGCTTCGCGCTGTTGACCGGTATTGCAAAGCCCAGGCCCTCTGTAGCCGTCGCGGCCACTTTTGCGTTGATAATGCCTATGAGCTCGCCCCTGGCGTTGAACAGGCCGCCGCCCGAGTTACCCGGGTTGATGGCCGCATCTGTCTGCAGCAGGGTCATCTCCTCATTCCCAATGGTGATGGTGCGCGAGAGCGCGCTCACCATGCCGCTGGTTGCCGTTCCGCGCAACTCGCCGAGGGGGTTGCCTATGGCTACGACGTCCTCACCGACCACCAGCGCGTCGGAGTCGCCCATTTTGACGGGGGTCAGGCCGGTAGCTTCGATCTTGATCACCGCAAGGTCGGTCTTCTGATCCGTGCCGACCAGTTTGGCGTCATACTCCGTATCGTCCTGCAGATACACCTTGATCGTCTGCGCGCCCGAGACAACATGGTTGTTGGTGAGTATGTACCCGTCCGCGGTCACGATGATGCCGCTGCCGCTTCCCTGCGTGGCCGCGCTGCGGCCGAAATAATCCGTTTCGGTACCGGATACGTCAATACCGACGATAGACGGGGCGGCCATCTGCACGATTTGAGCTTTCGTATATACGCCGTCGGTCGCCACCTGCGTCAAAGCGCCTGCCGCGGGGGTATTCGCGATTGCGGAAGACGCCGCTGCAGCCGGTTCCTGCGCGGGGGTAGAGGTTGACTGCGCGGCTTGCATCTGCGCCTGGGGTTGATTGATGATATATCCGCCGACTGCGCCGCCGACAAGAGCCGTTATCAGCATGCAGATAATCAGCGTGGCAACGGAAACAGACCTGCCGCGCGTAGCTTTATCTCCGCCGCTGAAATGCTGCTGCTTTTGCTCTTCATACCAATATTGCTGATCCATCATTCCAGCCTCCTTTAAGCTTGTGGACTTTATGGTTATGTTATACCCGAAGAATATGAACAGGCAATCTATCAATTTGGTTGCCATTATGAAGAATCTTGTACTAATCTTGTCCGGGAATATACGCCCATACTGCGACCGGACGCGCGATTGACACCGCAAACGCCCGGGCGTACAATCAATTTGCGCCCCGTATCAGGGCGATCGGGAGGTTTTTCATGTCGCTGCAGAACGATCTGACTTCGGGGAGCGTAAATAAGCACATTCTGCAGTTTTCCCTGCCGCTTTTGCTTTCCAACCTGTTTCAGGCGCTCTATAACGCGGTGGATATGTATTTTGCCGGTCAATATCTGGGTACGGCCGGACTGGTGGCGGTAGGCGTGAGCGGCCCCATCATGAACGTGCTGTTTATGAGCATCGCGGGCATGAGCGTAGGCGTCAGCGTCGCAATAGGCGCGCATATGGGGCAGGGCGATATGGACTCCGTCCGTCAATCGGCCGGAACGGCTATATCCCTCTACGCGGTATGCGCCGCCTGCATGATGAGCGTGGGCTTTGTTCTCGCGCCCTTCCTGCTGCAATTGATATCCACTCCCGTCGAAGCATATTCCATGGCCGTCGCTTACCTGCGCATCGTCATGCTGGGAATGCCGTTTACGTTGGGGTACAACCTCATCTGCGCGTTCCAGCGCGGCTTTGGGGATTCCCGTTCGTCCCTGTTGTTCGTCTTAATCGCCACCGGCGCGAACGCACTGCTCGATATCCTATTCGTGCGAGATATGGCCTTTGGCGCGCAGGGGCTGGCGCTGGCCACCATCACGTCACAGGCGCTTTCCCTTATGATGGGGATCGCGTATTT
>JAEWWD010000095.1 GCA_023396535.1 Bacillota bacterium | reverse complement strand
CATAAGGGTTGTGGCCATTGCGAAAACTGCAAGCGAGGCCGGTATACGCTGTGCCTGAACTATGGAAACACTGCTGCCGGACATGAGCATTACGGCTTTATTGTAAACGGCGCCTATGCACAATACCAGAAATACTCGATTCGCAGCATAACAAAGATGCCGAATAATGTAACCTTCGCGGAAGCTGCCATGTGCGATACATCCGGCGTTGCTTTGCACGGCCTGGAACTGGCCGGCATTACGCCTGGCGGTACCGTAGCCGTCATAGGTCCGGGGCCAATCGGCTTATGCGCCATGCGGCTTGCAAAAACCATGGGTGCAGCGCGAGTGATCATGGTGGGCCGCGGTACGCGGCTCAACTGCTCCCGTAAACTCGGAGCGGACGCCTGCGTGGACTTTACGACTGAGGACCCCGTAACCACTGTACGCGCACTGACTCACGATTTGGGTGTGGACGAGGTGTTTGAATGCTCAGGCGCTAAGGGTACGTTCTCGCAGGCCGTGCGAATGGTGAGAAAGGGAGGCCATGTAGCGCTGCTAGGCGTTGCAACCGATGATGTCATGGAGGAAATCCCATTTAAATATGTCACACACAACGAGATTGCGATATTTGGTTCCCGCGCAAACCCCAATGTCAGTGCCAGGGTTCTTGCGCTCATGTCCGTAGGCGCGCTTAACGTGAAGGATATGATAACGCACCGCTTTACCCTTGAAAAATTTGAAAATGCTCTCGATACATTTGAACACCGCAAGGGAAATGCAGTTAAGGTTGTTATAATGCCTAATGGCGAGGAATGATTATGGTTTAGTTTAAAGCGACGGCGCTTTAAAAAATACAATGGAGGAGACAGGAATGAAAAAAATAGCGTCTATTCTTCTCGTAGTTCTGTTGCTCACGTCCCTGACCGCTTGCAGTGCAAATACGACAGCCCCAGCGGTAACAGAGGCACCTTCTGCAGAAAAGCCCGCAGTCGAAAGCTCCGCCACACCCGAAGCCGAGCAGCCAGCGAAAAAGCCGGTCATCGGGGTGGCCATATTCGACTATGCCAACAACTATGTCACTTACATTCGCAACTCTATCAATGCAATCGCTGCGGACAATGCTGAGATTCAGATGGTCGATGCGCAGAATGATCAGGCCAAGCAGGTCGAGCAAATTGATATTCTGCTTAGCAAAGGCGTAGACGCGCTTTGCGTCAACGCGGTTGATCCCAAAGCGGCCTCCACCATCATCAGCAAGGCGAAAGCTGCCGACGTCCCCATCGTGTTCTTTAACAGATGCCCCTCCGCTGATGACATGAACAGCTATGAAAAGTGCTGGTATGTCGGCACCACTCCGGCAGATTCCGGCCGAATGGAAGCTGAAATGGCTATGAAGGCATTTCAGGATGACCCCGGTTATGATAAGAACGGCGACGGTATTCTCCAGTACGTAATACTCAAAGGCACGTTGGGACATCCTGATGCGGAAGCCCGTACCCAGGCTGTGCAGGATACCTTTGCAGCCGCCGGCTTCAAAACCGAGCTGCTCGATATTCAGCCCGGTGATTTCAAAACCCAGGTCGCAAAGGACGTAACTGACGTCTGGATGGGCAAGTTCGGCGATAAGGTCGAAATGATACTTGCCAATAACGACGCCATGCTGCTCGGCGCCATCGAATCCTGCAAGGCGGAAGGTTACTTCGGCGGCGGCAAAAAAATGGGTGCGATCGGTATCAATGCTCTGCCCGAGATACTGCCCGCTATCGAAGATGGTACCATCATCGGTTCTATTTTGTCCGACGCTTACAGCGAGGGCTGGAACATTTACACGATGGCTTACAATGTGGCGACCGGTCAGGATGTATATACCGGCATCACCATTAAGCCGGACGATATGAAGGCCATCCGCGTTCCGTATATCCCCATTGACAAGAGCAATGTGGATGTTGCCAAGGACATGTACTCCAAAGCTCTGAGCAAGTAACGAAGAACCTTCCGTATTGAAATCGGCGCGCAGGCCGCAATATCTGTGGCCTGCGCGTCCTATGAAGGCAAGGTGATCATATTGCAGGCTCCTTATCTGCTGGATATGACCGGCATATCCAAGCGTTTTCCGGGTGTGCAGGCGCTCGACGAAGTAGAACTGAAAATAAAACCCCATTCTGTTCATGCGCTCATAGGTGAAAACGGAGCGGGTAAATCCACGTTGATGAAATGCCTGTTCGGCATTTACCAGCGCGATTCGGGCTGCATACGGCTTGATGGCAAGGATGTCGATTTTAGAAACCCGCGCCAGGCTCTTGACAACGGCGTATCCATGGTACACCAGGAGCTCAACCAGGTGCAGGATCGCAGCGTAATGGAGAATATTTGGCTGGGGCGCTTTCCCATGAAGGGTATCGTTGTAGACAGCAAAAAGATGTATGAAGATACCCGCAAAATATTTGAAGATCTATCTATACCAATCGATCCGCTCGTGAAAATCGGACATCTATCCGTTTCCCAGCGGCAGATGGCGGAAATTGCCAAGGCAGTAAGCTGTAACGCCAAAGTAATCGTGTTTGATGAGCCGACCTCCTCTCTGACCGAGGTGGAGGTGAAGCATCTCTTCCGAATTATACGGAAGCTTCGCGAAGATGGCTGCGGCATTATTTATATATCCCATAAACTTGAGGAATTGATGGAGATTTCCGATGAAATTACCGTCATGCGCGACGGAAAATGGGTGTACACGGGAGCGCGGGAAACGCTCACCATAGATGCGCTCATTTCGCTCATCGTAGGCCGAGAACTGACCGAGCGTTTCCCTCCGCGTGTTTCCATGCCTCAGGAAGAAGTAATTCTGCATGTAGAAAACCTCACGGGAGAATATGGTCCCACCGTTACAAATGCCTCCTTCGAGCTCAGGCAGGGAGAAATACTTGGCATTGCGGGGCTGATGGGGTCCCGCCGTACGGAAACGGTGGAAACGCTTTTCGGCTTACGTACGCTTCGGTGCGGATCGGTCAGGCTCAAGGATCGCTCGATACTGAACGCTAATCCTCGCGAAAGTATCCGGAACGGTTTTGCGTTGGTGACGGAGGAGCGCCGGCAGTCCGGCATATTTCCGACGCTGGATATCACGTTCAACAGCATTATCGCCAACATAGGGAACTATACCAATCGTATGGGCGTGCTTAACAACAAAAAGATCGCGCAGGACACCAAATGGGTAATCGACACGCTTAACGTAAAAACGCCCAGCTCACGCGAATACATACGAAACCTGTCGGGCGGCAATCAGCAGAAGGTGATTATGGGTCGCTGGCTCTTGACCGAACCTACCGTGCTGCTTCTGGATGAGCCCACGCGCGGCATAGACGTCGGCGCCAAATATGACATTTATCAGCTCATCATCGAATGCGCGCAAAAGGGAAACGCAATCCTGTTTGTTTCCTCGGAAATGCCGGAGCTTCTGGGCATCACCGACCGCATCATGGTCATGAGCAACGGGCAGGTGGCAGATATCGTGGATACCGCTACCACCACGCAGGAAGAACTACTCCGGCTGGCCGCAAAGTACCTGTAAGAGAGGATGTGTGCAAGTGTCAACCCCTCAATGCAATCCCCGTGTCGACAGTACTCTTAAAGAGAAGCTGATCAACAACTCGATTTATATCGTGTTGTTCGCGCTCATCGTGACGGTGGTCATTATCGACCCCTCCTTTTTAAGCCTGAAAAACGCGGGCTTCATACTCAGTCAGTCCGCCACGCGCATGATATTCGCCTGCGCCATTGCAGGGCCAATCGTACTTGGCGGCACGGATCTTGCCGCAGGCCGTCTGATCGGCTTTGCCGGCCTGCTGACTGCGTCGCTGCTGCAGGACCCCACTTATGTGCAGCGCGTGTTCCCTAATCTGCCCGTACTGCCGTTGTTTTTGCCCATACTGCTGGCAATGGTGGTCTGTGTGCTTTTCGCGGTGCTGGAAGGGTATCTCGTTTCCAAGCTTAAGGTCGCCCCGTTCATCGCTTCTTTGGGCATGCAGCTTGTGGTATACGGATTGATGTCCGTCTATTTTGACGCCGTAAGCGACTCGGCGCCTATCGGCGTATTGGACTCGCGCTTTACGGCATTTGCGCAGAACGGCTTCGTTATTTTTGGTTTTCGGCTGCAGTACATTACGCTCTATGCCATAGGCGTGATCATACTGGTATGGTTTATCTGGAACCGCATGAGGCTGGGGAAGAACATGTTTGCCATCGGCGGCAACCAGGAAGCGGCGGTGGTCTCCGGCGTAAACGTCGTGACCAACACCCTGCTCATTTACCTGTTGGCGGGCATGCTCTACGGCTTTGGCGGCGCGCTGGAGGCGGCGCGTACCGGCAGCGCGACAAACGCTTTGGGCCAGGGGTATGAGCTGGATGCCATCGCGGCCTGTGTGGTAGGCGGCGTATCCATGCGCGGCGGCATAGGAACCATTAAAGGGATTATCACAGGCGTGCTTCTGTTTCAGGTGATCAGCTACGGACTGGTATATATTCAGGTCAATCCGTATCTTGTGTATTTCGTCAAGGGTACCATCATACTTATAGCAGTCGTGATTGACACGCAAAAAACCATCAAGAAAAAATAGCCGGTAACCACCCGTAATTCTTGTAAAGGAAGCTGCGCGGCACTCCCTTTGTGTATCCGCGCCAATAAACATATGAAGCAAGAAACTATGCTTTCCGCCGTTCTGGAAGAATTTCATGCGGATCTGGCGCTTAAGGAATTGCCCATCCCCGTACCCGGACGCGGAGAGGTGCTCATTAAAGTAAAGGCGAGCGGACTGTGCGCAACAGACCTGCATATTCAGGATGGCCGTCTTCCGGCCATTCGCCCGCCCTATGTGCCGGGACATGAAACCGCAGGGATTATCGCCGCCATTGGCGAGGAAATAAAGGACGTGCGCATAGGGGATTCCGTGATCGTCGCGCTGGATATCCTGTGCGGGCATTGCCGCTACTGCCAGACCGGGCGCGGAAATTTATGCAGGAATCTCGTCCGGCTCGGTTTTGAGCGTAACGGCGGACATGAGGAGTATATGGTGGCTCCCGCACGCAATGTTCTGAAGTTTGACAGCACGAAGGTTTCCTTTGAAAAAGCAGCTATTATCCCAGACGCTGTAGCCTGTATGTACCACGCTATCCGAAACAAGGGGGATGTGCGCGCACTGGATACCGTCTGCCTGCTGGGTATAGGCGGATTGGGTTTTCAGGGGATACAGATCGCCAAATACTTCGGCGCGACGGTATTCTGCACAAGCCGTCAGCAGAAAAAGCTGGATTTTGCGCTCTCCATGGGCGCGGATTGCGGCATCAATACCGCAGTGGATGATGTTGTTGAAAAAATTAATGAACTTACGCACAACGAGCAATGCGACGTGGTGTTTGACAATATTGGCACGCTTCAATCTGTGCAGACTGCACTGGATATCTGCAGGCCAGGCGGAAAGGTTGTGCTGGTTGGATACAGTGAGGATATTTACCAGGTTCAGTACCAGGGCATGGTCATGAAAGAAAAAGAAATCATCGGAATCCGCGGAAGCAACAGGCGAGATCTTGCAGAAACCATCTGGCTGGTTGAAAGCGGAGCGGTAGACCCGTTTGTTTCAAATGTCTATCCCTTACGGGATATCAACCAGGCAATGGCTGCGCTGCGTGCAGGCAAATCGATGGGCCGCACCGTGTTGGTCATGGACTAAACCAGAACCGGATGGAGGGACAGTATGCATCAGACCTCATACGTATATGTAGGCACATATACGCAGCCTATATTATTTGGAACCGGCCAGGTGCTTGAGGGAAAGGGCGAAGGAATTTATCAATTCCGCTTTGATAGGGGAACCGGCAAGCTTATGCCCTGCGCAGATGTAACCAAAGCGAGCAACCCTTCCTATTTTACTTTCTCCAATTGCGGCAGGTATCTCTATTCCGTCAACGAGTTGAAGGAATTCTGTTCCGCATCGGGCGGCGGTGTGAGCGCATATCGCATAGACAGCGAAAATCACGCGCTGACATATTTGAACGCACAACATTCGCACGGAACAGATCCCTGCCACATCGTCATGAATCCTACCGGTACGCACGCGTATGTGAGCAATTTCATGAGCGGCAGCATCTGTGTGCTCCCCATACTGCCGGATGGATCGCTGGACGAATCGTTCCAGATCATTCAGCACGAAGGCGGCAGCAT
>JAEWWD010000058.1 GCA_023396535.1 Bacillota bacterium | reverse complement strand
ATGCTGGTGGACAACGCCGCCATGCAATTGATTAAAGATCCTGCGCAATTCGACGTGGTCGTGACCAGCAATCTGTTCGGGGATATTCTCTCGGACGAAGCGTCGCAGTTGACGGGCTCCATTGGGCTGTTGCCTTCCGCTTCGCTGGGCGAGGGCAGGCGGGGGCTGTACGAGCCCATACATGGGTCCGCGCCGGATATCGCCGGGCAGGACAGGGCCAATCCGATCGCGACCATACTTTCCGCGGCCATGATGCTGCGGCTGTCGTTTGATCTGGAGGAAGAGGCGGCGGTGATTGAGCGCGCCGTTGCGGCCGTGCTGCAGGAAGGCCGCCGTACCGCCGATATCGCAAGAGGCGCCGAGACAGCGCTGGGCTGCCGTGCCATGACGGACGCCATACTCGCGCGTATCTGATTGGTGTTCAAGTTTAGAAAGCCCTCCGGCAAAAATGCCGGAGGGCTTTGCATGTCGTCAAGAACTATTACGAATGTGGGCCTTTTCCTATAGCATCGTTCTCTGAAACCTGTTTGGTTTGCGATGTTTTCCGCCGGCAATAAGGGGGATTCTTTGGATTGTGATGCTGCTGCAGGCATCGTTCGCAGTCCCCGTGGCGTTTGCAACGTGTCCTGGGGCAAGGGCATTCAGAAGGAGTATCATATTGCAAATTATTCATCCACTTTCCGTTCCTTGTTCATCATGCTGACAGCGCAACGGCGGGAGCTGGTTGGCGGGATTATTAATTCCGCCTGCGGACTGCGGCTTTGATCATCTTGGTCAGTTCGCCGAACAGCAGCGGCAGAGCGCCAACGATAAGTATAAAATCCACATCGTGCATGTGCAGCGTAGAGACGTTGAACACGTCGCGCAGCCCCGGGATGAGCAGTATGACGGCCAGCAGGCCGAAGGATACGATGCTTGCGAGGTTCATGTTTTTATTGCTGAATATGCCGAGTTTGACGACGGTGTATTTCTCGGAGCGGCAGGTATACGCCCGCAGCAGTTCGCTGATGATGAGGGCGGTCAGCGCGTAGGTGCGGCCCATCTCGATACCGTAAGCCTTCCAGGCGTAGAAGAACGCCCCGAGTACCGCGCCCGTCATCACGATACTCTGCACAGCGATGTTGATAAGCATATCGCGGTTGATAATGGGCTCCGCGGGGTTGCGCGGCGGCTCCTGCATGAGGCCGGGCTCCTTCTTTTCCGTACCCAGCGCCAGGGCGGGGAACGCGTCGGTTAATAGGTTCACCCACAGCAGGTGGATGGGCAGAAGCGGTATGGGCCAGTTCAGCAGCATGGAGACGAATATAATGAGTATCTCGCCCACATTGCAGCTCATCAGGAAGAACACGAATTTGCGGATATTGCTGTAAATCACCCGCCCCTCCTCCACGGCGCGTACGATGGAAGAGAAGTTGTCGTCGGTCAATATCATATCCGCGCTTTCCTTGGTGACGTCGGTACCCGTGATGCCCATGGCCACGCCGATGTCCGCGCGCTTGAGCGCGGGCGCGTCGTTGACGCCGTCCCCCGTCATGGCGGCGATAGCGCCGTTGTTTTTGATGGCCTGCACGATGCGCACCTTATGTTCCGGCGACACGCGCGCATATACGCTGACCATATTCGCGGCCTTGCTGAGCTGCGCGTCGTCCATATTGTTGAGGTCCGCGCCGGCGAGCACCTGATCGTCCGAACGGATGATGCCGAGCTGCTTCGCTATGGCCGCGGCGGTGTCGCGGTAATCGCCCGTAATCATGACGACGCGGATTCCTGCGGATTTGCACACCTTGATGGCTTCTATGGCCTCCGCGCGCGGCGGGTCTATCATGCCGACCAAACCTGAGAATACGAGATCCTGCTCGTCATCTTCCGGGGTGGGTTCCGAAGGGATTTCCGCTACGTGTTTGAAGGCCATGGCCAGCACACGGTACGCCTGCGACGCCAACGCCCTGTTTTCCTGCAAAATGGCTTCCGTGTCGGCGCTGGTAATGGGTTCCACACTTCCGTTGCGCCTGAGGATGTGCGTGCAGCGCTCAACGAGTATATCCGGCGCGCCCTTCGTAAACGCCGTGTGTTCGCCGTTCTGCATGCGATGGAACGTGGTCATCAGTTTTCGCTTTGAATCGAATGGGATTTCCTGCAATCGGGGCATAGTTTGATTGAGCGCGTCGTAATGCAGGCCCGCTTTCGCGGCGGATACGATCATGGCGCCCTCCGTCGGATCGCCTATCACGCGCCACTCGTCCGTACCGTCCTCTACGATATGCTCCAGCCTGGCGTCGTTGCAGAGCGCCTGTATTTCGAGCAGCCGGTATAGAGCCGGCTCGTCGCCCGCTTCGATTTTTTTATCTTCCGAAGTCATGGCGCCGACGGGCTTGTAACCGTCGCCCTGCACGTCGATTTCCAGGCCGGGTACGTACAGTTTTACGATGGTCATTTGGTTTTGCGTCAGGGTACCCGTCTTATCCGAGCAGATAACGGTGGTGCTGCCCAGCGTTTCCACCGCGTGCAGCTTCTTCATAATGGAGTTGTGCTTTGCCATGCGCTGCATGCCCAGCGCCAGCACGATGGTAACGACGGCCGGCAACCCTTCGGGGATGGCCGCGACCGCAAGGCTGACCGCCGTCATGAACATTTCGAGCACATGTTCTCCGCGTATCAGCCCCATCGCGAACACTACGGCGCAGATGGCGAGGCAGCCGGTGCCCAGCACCTTTCCCATATTTGCGAGCTTCTTTTGCAGGGGGGTCTCCTCCGCGCCTTCTTCCTGTATCATTTCGGCAATTTTGCCGATCACGGTGTTCATGCCTGTTTCGGTTACAATACCGCTGCCGCGGCCGTAAGTGACCAGCGTACTCATGAAGCCGGAATTGATCTGGTCGCCCAAACCGATATCGCCGGATAACTGCGCGTCCGCGTGCTTTTCCACCGGCACCGACTCGCCGGTAAGCGCGGCTTCCTCGATTTTCAGGTTGACGGAATTGATTAACCGCACGTCTGCCGGCACATAGTCGCCCGTTTCGAGTACAACCACGTCCCCGGGCACCAGGTCCCGTGCGGGAATGGTAACGGGTTCGCCGTCGCGGATGACTTTGGCGTTGGGCGCTGACATCTTTTTGAGCGCTTCCAGGGCTTTGCCCGCGCGGTATTCCTGAATGACGCCCAGCACCGCGTTGATGATGACGATGCCTATTATGACGATGGAGTCCGTTACCTCGCCCACCAGTATGGAGACGACGCTGGCGGCGATAAGTATGAGCACCATATAGTCCTTGAGCTGTTCCAGAAACATTTGGAATAGACTCATACCCTTTTTCTGGGCCAGTTCGTTCAGGCCGTACTGCTCCAGCCTGCGTTTGGCTTCATGGGATGTAAGGCCCGCTTGCGCGTTGGTGTTCAATTCCCCGGATACTTCGTGAACACTGCGCTGATACCACGGCGTCTTTTCCATTCTCCTGACCTCTCTTCCCGTAAAGTGTACCCGGCCAAAAGGCAAATCGCTGCCCTGACCGCATATTCCTATCATCCACTATTTTGTGTTTTTTTTCAAGAGTTAGCAGCAGATATCCAATTGCTGGAGCGTGGGAGCGGCACGGCGGACTTAAGTGACCGATAATCTGATTGCCGGGTCTATAATCCGACAAATAGAGTAAAAAAGTGTCGGGACATATACTTGACACGATATGGGGAAGTGAATATAATAATATTAGCACTTTACTTTAACGTTAAAGTAAACGTTAACTCTAAGATTTGAGAGGCCGACATGCGAAAAACCGTAGGGCCGACGATGAAGGATATCGCAAAACGCATGAACCTGAGCGTGACGACGGTATCCAAGGTAATAAACGGACATAGCGATATTTCAGAAGAAACCAAGCAAAAGGTTTTTCAGACCATAGAGGAAATGGGCTATGTTCAGAACTATATGGCCGCTAATCTGAGGAGAAGCAAGGGCAACGTGGTCGCCCTTGTGCTTTCGGATATATCCACGCCGTTTTTCTCCCGTGTGATACGCAGCTATGTGGATACCCTTTCGGCCGCCGGCTATCAGACGCTGATATTTGGATCCTACGAGAATCCGGATAAGGAATACGAGTTTATTCGGCAGCTTTCCTCCCTGCATGTGGCGGGGATCATACTCGACGTTGCGAAGGACAGTGTAAGGAGCATACCGGCGCTCAAGGAGGCAGAAATCCCTTATGTGCTGTCCAATCGGTATATCAATGAAGAGGAAGGGCCAATCGTGGCGTCCGATAACGTGCAGGCCGGTTATTTCGCCACGCGGCATCTGATCGCGCGAAAACCCGGACGACCCGTGATCTGCGTGGATGGTCCGCGCAATGTATCGCCGTCCGTCGCGCGGCTTAACGGATACCGGCAGGCGCTGAGGGAAGCGGGTATGCCGTTTGAGGAATGTTATGTATTTCGCGATCATTATGGCTTGCAGGATGCGTTTGACATCTGTGAGAGCATAGTGAAAACTGTTGAGCCGCCGTTTTCCGTATTCTGCTCAACCGATCTGATTGCGATGGGCGTATTGCGCGGTCTGCATGCGCAGGGTCTGTGTGTTCCCGAAGACGTTGGCGTCATCGGCGTGGACGATATTGAGATGGCGGCGTATCTGACGCCTGCACTTTCCACAGTTTCGCTGCCCAAGGAACTTATCGGCGAACAGAGCGCGGAGATTTTGATCAACTTGATGGAAGGACGCAAGGTAGAGCAGCCTATACGCTTCCTTGCGCCGGAGCTCATTGTAAGAGAAACGACTTAAACAACTCGATCGACAGTCAACAAGAGGCAACGCTAGATTGCCCTGAGAAGGCAGGGCTTGTTCAACGTCACATTCGAAAGAATAGCGGGCGCTTATTACGCTTGGCCTGGGTTTCTGTATAAGGAAATCGCCGGCGGCCGAGCTGTTATTCAGTTTACCTTTTCAGAGTTTATTCCTAAATTATGTACGAATCAATGACGCAGTACATGTATATTTCAGATGTTGTTATCATAACTTGCGAAAAACGGAAGGAGACGGAACAATGACCCAAATGGTAAAAGCGGCGGTGCTTGTTGAGCCCGGGAAAATCGAAATCCAGGAATTCCCAAGGCCTCAGTTGGGGGAAGGGGCTGCTATCGCCAAAATGGTGCTGTCGGGTATCTGCGGTACGGATAAGCACAGCTACAAAGGGGAGAGCGTGCAGAATAAGGGAACGAAAAACGAGATTCACATTCCTTATCCGATCATTCAAGGGCATGAAAACGTTCTGATCATAGAAGAGATCGATGATATTGGCGCAAGAAAACTGGATTACGACGGGAACATATTGAAGCCTGGCGATCGCGTGACCATGTGCCCGGACGTCGTCTGCGGGGAATGCTGGTACTGCAAAAATATGCCGACATATCCCTGGTGCGAAAAGATGCTGTTCAGCTATGGGAATATGCGTTCCTGCCTAGACGGAAATCACCTCTATGGAGGTTTTTCGGAATACATCTATATTGAGCCCCATTCGCGGCTGTACAAGATACCGGATGGCCTGCCGGACAATATCGCCGTATTGACCGAGGTTCTATGCGTTACCTGGACGCTGGATAAAGCGAAGGAATTCAATTCTTTTTCCCTGGAAGGCTTCAATTTCAACGACACCGTCGTTGTTCAGGGCGTAGGGCCTCTTGGCCTTGCGCACGTCATCAAAGCCCGCATGATGGGAGCCGGAAAAATTATTGTGACGGATATTTCGGATTATAAACTGAATCTCGCAAAGGAATTTGGCGCGGATATCGCCATCAACTCCAAGAATACCACGGAGGATGAACGCGTGGAGCTCGTCATGCAGCAAACGCGCGGGCGCGGAGCGGACCTGGTTGTGGAATGCGTCGGCCGCGCGTCCGTATTCAATGAGGGGTTGCGTATGCTGCGGAAAGCGGGCATGTATCTGGAGCCCGGCAACTTCGTGGATACCGGCAGCGTTCCCGTCAATGTGCACGAGATTTGCGCAAAGAACCTTCGCATTATCGGCATGTGCAACCACGCGCACAACGCATATCTGCCCTGCATGGAAATGATGGAGCGTTCTCTCAAATGGTTCCCCTGGGATAAGTTCGTCAGTCATGTGTACCCGCTCAGCCGCGCCGAGGAGGCGATTAAGAAGAGCATGAGTGAGGACAGCATGAAGGTTGCCATCGCGCCCAACACGTAAAGACCCCGCGTAAGCGAGTATAAAGGAGGGTGGCACATTGGAAAATGGCGATGTGATACTGCGCTTTGAGCATATATCGAAGGTTTTCCCGGGCGTCAAAGCGCTTGATGATATCACGTTCGATATCCATCGCGGGGAAGTGCATGTGCTTCTCGGCGAAAACGGCGCGGGGAAATCCACGCTGATCAAAATATTGACGGGCGTTTATAAAGCGGAAGAGGGCAGGATGCTGCTCAACGGCCGGGAAATACAGCCGGAGAACATACTTCAGTCCCGTCAAATGGGGATCGGCACCGTTTTTCAGGAAAACAGCCTTGTGCCGCATCTGACGGTTGCGGAGAACGTGTTCCTTTCCCGGGAAATCAAAAACAAGGCCGGAATCATCGACTGGAAACGAACCTATCGTGAATGCGAGCGCTGGATTGCGGAAATGGGAATTCCCATCAATCCGCGCGCACGCGTGCGCGATCTTTCCGTCGCGGAGCAGCAGATCGTTGAAATCGTCAAAATTCTTTCGCAGGAACCCTCCGTCATCATATTGGATGAACCTACTTCCGCGCTCTCAGACCATGAGATTGAGAACCTGTTTGCCATCGTCAATAAACTTAAACAGGAAAAGGGTATTACGTTTATTTATATTTCTCACCGAATGGAGGAAATCAAGCACATCGGCGATCGCGCCTCCGTGCTGCGCGACGGGCGGTATATTGGCCTCTTGCCCGACCTGCGTGAGGCGAGGCTCGACGATATCATCAACATGATCGTCGGCCGGACGCTGGATGAAAAATTTCCCCGCAGGGATGTCAAAATAGGCGACGTCTGTTTCGAGGTGAAGGATCTCTGTGTCGTAAAGACCATCTATAACGTCTCGTTCACCGTCCGCGCGGGCGAAGTGCTGGGCCTTGCGGGGCTGGTCGGCTCCGGCTGGACTTCCGCGGCAAAGGCCATCATAGGCATGCTGCCTAAAAAATCCGGCAGTATACTGCTTGACGGAAAGCAAGCCGGTATCAGTACGCCCAACGACGCCATCAAAATAGGCATCGGATATCTGCCGGAGGACAGAAAGCGGGAGGGGCTTCTGTTGTCCAAGCCCGTGCGGGAGAACATCACACTGGCGGCGCTCAACAAATTCAAGCGCATGGGCGTGCTGAGCCGGCAGATGGAAAGCAGGGCGGCTTTGGAGTATAAGGATCTATTGACTATCAAAACCCCCGGCATTGAGCGCCTTGTAAAATTTCTTTCCGGCGGAAACCAGCAGAAGGTCGTATTCGCGAAATGGCTCTGCGCCAAGACCAGGGTGTACATTTTTGACGAGCCTACGCGCGGCATAGACGTGGGTTCCAAAAGCGAGATCTATAAGATTATCAACAATCTGGCCGCTCAGGGCGCGGCAATCATCGTCATATCTTCAGAGCTTCCTGAAATACTCGGCGTTTGCGACCGTATCATCGTCATGTGCGAAGGACGTATTACCGGCGAAGTGAGTCGCGCGGAAGCTACGCAGGAGAAAATCATGAAGTACGCAATCGGAGGCATATGAGTATGGAAAGCGTTAAGAAGTTTCATATGAAGCGGCTATCCTTCACCAATGAACCGTGGTTTTCCGCAGTGCCGCCCCTCATTGTGCTGTTTATATTGATGTCCATTGTAACGCCGGATACGTTCCTGACCAGCTCCAATATCATGAACGTGCTGCGGCAGGCGGCGGTATATGCCATTATGGCGGTGGGCATGGCGTTCGCTATTATCACGGGCGGTATTGATCTTTCGCAGGGTTCTGTGCTGGCGGTAGTGGCAATCGTGGTGGGAATCGTGATCAGAGACACCGGAAACGCGTTTCTGGCAATTCTGGCGGGACTTGGCGTAGGCGCGTTGGTAGGATTGCTCAACGGCGCGGTCATCGCCTTGCTGGATATGCCGCCGTTCATTATGACGCTGGGCACCATGCGCGCCATGCGCGGCGTGGCCCTGCTGCTGACAAAGGGCACGCCAATCGATATCACGATGCCTGAGTTTCGCGTAATGGGCGTCGATTCTTTCCTGGGTATACCCATTCCCGTATATATTTTTGTAGCCGTTGGATTGATCGGGCAGTTTATACTATCAAAGACATCTACGGGACGTTATATATATGCGCTTGGTTCCAATGTGGAAGCGGCGAAAATTTCCGGCGTCAAGATCGTCTGGAACCGCATCAAGGCATACCTGTTCTCCGGTATAGCTGTGGCCATCGCCGCCATACTGTATATTTCCCGTCTGGGGTCCGCACAGCCGATTGCAGGCGACGGATATGAGCTGGAAGCCGTGGCTGCGACTGTTATAGGGGGCACCTCCATAGTAGGCGGCGAAGGCAGCGCGATAGGCAGCATATTGGGCGCGGTTGTCGTCGCGGTCATCCGAAACGCCATGGTGCTTCTGCAGATATCGACGTATTGGCAGTCCATCGTCATTGGTATGGTAATCGTGGTATCCGTCAGCATCGACATCATTCGCAAACATATCGAAGCGCGCAGGGTGGATTGATCCGGACGGATGAACGCATGATACGCTTTCGGTGATACGCCGAAATAATAAACAGGAGGAAACAATCATGAAAAAAGTTGTCGTCGTTCTGTTGATTCTTTGTCTGACATTCTCGCTGGCGGCGTGCAGCACGCCTGCCGCCGAACCGGCAAAACCGGCGGAAACAGCGGCGCCTGCAGCAGCGACGGAGGCGCCTGCGGCGACAGAAGCCCCCACGGACGATACGCTGACATTCGCATTGCTTCCCAAGACGCTGACCAACCCGTACTTCGTCGCTATGCAGGAATTCGCGCAGAAGGCATGCGACAAGTACGGCATCAAGCTCGAATGCGTTGCGCCCCCCGATGAGACCAAGGTGGAGGAACAAATCGGCATGTTCGAAACCATGCTGGAAAAGCAGGTGGATGCGATTCTCATCGTGCCTTGCGGCACCACGGAAATCGTAGCTTCCATTGAAAAGGCCAACGCAGCCAATATTCCCGTGCTGTGTCTGGATACCAATGCGAGCGGCGGCGACGTCCTTTCCTTCATCGGCACCAACAACTATGCAGGCGGCAAGCTGGCCGGCGAATGGGTAGGCAAAACGATCGGCTCCGGGAAAATTTCCATTATCACAGGTACGCCCGGCAATAAGACGCACGAGGATCGCGTGAACGGCTTCCTCGAGGGCATAAAGGCGTATCCTGATCTGGTAGTAGCCGGCGACGTGGTGCCCGCGTATTCCGACCGCGCGCAGGGCATGGCCCAGGCTGAGAACCTGCTTACCGCCAATCCGGATTTGACCGTGCTCTACTGCACCAACGACGAAATGGCGATGGGCGCCGGCGAAGCTGTAAAGGCGCGCGGCCTCTCGGACAAGATCACGGTAATCGGCTTTGACGGCGCGCCTTCCGCGGCACAGGGCATACTGGACGGCATTGTGGATGCTTCTGTCGCGCAGGCTCCCGGCAAGATGGCGGAAATGGGCGTGGAGGCGGCGTATGCGTATATCAAGAACGGCACTGCACCTGAAAAAGAAGTGGATACCGGCTGCGTAATGGTCACCAAGGACAACGCGTCCGAGTACCTGACCTGGCATTAATTCCTGGATACCTGAACCATGTATAGCACAGCGGGGGATTGCATGCATCGTGCGGTCCTCCGCTGTATCAAAGGGGGGAGTCGAATGATCAAAATAGGCATCATAGGCGCCGGCCGCATTGGGCAGGTTCATGCCGCCGGCATACGTTCGGGCGGCATGCAAGCTGCGATACAGGCGATTGCGGACCCGTATATGGGCGAGAAGACCATGGCCTGGGCAAAATCCATTGGCATTCCCCATGTGACGCTGAATTATAAGGAAATCATTGCGGACGCTTCCATAGACGCGGTGCTGATCTGCTCTTCCACGGATACGCATTCCCCTATATCGCTGGAGGCTATAGCAAGCGGCAAACATGTATTCTGTGAAAAGCCCATCGACCATGATCTGGGTAAAATACGGGAGGTGCTGGATGCGCTCAAGGGAACGGGCGTAAAATACCAGGTTGGCTTCCAGCGCCGGTTCGACCATAACTTCCGCGCGCTGCGGCAGGCTGTGCAGGATGGGAAGATCGGCAATATTCATATGATAAAGATCACCTCGCGAGATCCTGCGCCGCCGCCCATTCCCTACATCAAGGTCTCCGGCGGATTATTCCTGGATATGATGATCCACGATTTCGATATGGTACGATATCTCTCCGGCTCCGAGGTGGAAGAGGTCTACGCAAGCGGCGCCGTGCTTATAGACCCCGCGATCGGCGAGGCAGACGATATCGATACCGCGATCGTATCCCTTAAGCTGAAAAACGGCGCGCTTGCCGTAATCGATAATTCCCGCAGGGCGACGTTCGGGCATGATCAGCGCGCGGAGGTATTCGGTTCCAAAGGCGCTCTCGCGAGCGGGAACGACGCGGCGTCAACGGCGATACTGAGCGACGAAAACGGCGTGCATGCGGAAAAGCCCCTGTATTTCTTTCTGGAGCGGTATATGCAGGCGTACCGCGACGAAATCGGATCGTTCCTGCACGCAATCGAAACGGACGGGGAGCCGGAGGTGGGCGCAAACGACGGGCTGCAGCCGGTTCTGATCGGCCTTGCCGCAAAGAAGTCTTTGCGGGAACACCGGCCGGTCGCCATCGACGAGGTCATGCGGCAGGCATAAGGAGGACGCTATGGAAGTGCGGTTTGGCGCCTGCGAGTGGGCGCTGCCCGGCAACGGGGTGGCCAGCCTGAAGCTGGCGAAGGAAGTTGGGCTGGAAGGGCTGCAGCTTGGGTTTATCACGTATGAAAGAGGCTTTCTGCTCTCCCAGCGATGGTTCCGGGAGTACTATATGGAGGAAGCGGAGAAATACGGCATAGAGCTGCCCTCCATGGCGATCTGTGAATTCGACAGGTACGGCATGCGCCACCCCCGTACTACGGAAAAAGGGAAGATTGCGTATGAGATCATAGAGCTTGCGGTGGAAGCCGCGGCGGATATGCGCATGAAAATGATCATGATGCCAAGCTTTGTGGACGGCTTCATCGATACGGATGAGGAGCTTACAAACACGGCGGAAGCGCTTCGTTATGCCTGCGATATCGCCGCGCCTTATGGCATTATCATTGCCAGTGAGAATTTACTTTCGCTGGAACGCAACTCCAGACTGTTCCGGGAAGTGGGCAAGAACAATCTTGCGGGGTTTTATGATTCCCAGAACTACAAATGCAATTTGGGATGGGAACAGGCGCCTATGCTGGAAGGTCTCTATAGCGTACTGTATCCTGAGATTCATGTGAAGGACGGCGTCGGAGAAACCGTTGCATGCCGCCTGCTGGGGGAAGGCGATTCCGATTTCTACGGCACTATGCGTATTCTGCGGGAGCGGAATTACAAAGGCTGGCTGCATCTTGAAAACTACTATGACCGTCTGCCCTTGCGAAATCTCGCGCCAAGGGATTACATTTCCATTATCAGAAAGGATCTGGACATTCTCAAAACAGCGATAGATAATCTGGGTGATTTCACGGCGGAAAACTGACCTGTCGGGCTGCGTCTCTCCTCAGCGTGTCCGTATTGGAACCTGTGTGGACTCATAGCAGCGGGTCCGCGCAGGCCGCCGACCATGCAATGGGCCGTCGCAACGGTTAAGAGCTGTTGCCGCGGCCCATTTTCTATATCTCTCAGACGCCATCCAATCTCAACTAGAATATATATGGGATTGACAGCCTTTGGTGGTTATGTTATACTATTCATGGTAACGTTCCCATACCAACAAAGTTCGTCTCTTTTCTGCGTTTTTCTCAGGAAACACAAAACACATGAAGCGGTCGGAAATTTCAAGGGTAATTTGTAATTTTTTCAGAAAAAGGACTTGTTTTGGAGTATATTTTTTTTCGATACTATGGGAACGTTCCCATAAAGGAGGAAGACATGGCGGCAACAATCTGGGATGTCGCGCGGCTGAGCGGTTTTTCAAAAACCACCGTATCCCGCGCTTTTGTGGAGCCGGATCACGTCAATGAGGAGACAAGGGTCAAGGTATACGAGGCGGCGAGGACTTTGAATTATACGCCCAACGCCATTGCGCGCGCCATGGTCCGTAAAAAAACCGATAATATCGCGTTTATCATATATGAGCAACAATACCCGGTCGTGCTCAACCCGTTTTACTCGCCTGTATTTGAAGCGGTGCTGGAGACGGCGGCCAAGCAAGGATATAGCCTATTCGTGTCCTCGGATAAGGATCTCAGGCTGCCCAGCGGAGAGCTGTACATGAAAAAGCAGATGGACGGCGTCATCATCGCCGGACATACGAATACGGATACCATCATGGCTCTCAAGCGGCAGCACATTCCCGTGGTACTTCTCAATAATAAACTGGATATGAGCGACCTGCCCAGCATCACCACCGATCATTACGGCGGATCGGCGCAGGCTATGGAGCATCTCTTCGAGCGCGGGCATCGAAAAATCGGTTTGATTGCGGGCCGTTTCTCGCCCCATACCTATAACCTGCGTCTCAATGCGTATACGGATTCTCTCAAACGCCATGGCTGCGAGCTGGATTACCGGTTTGTGCAAACCATCGAACCCACGTTGGACGATGCCATTCGCTGCGTGTCCTCCGTTTTAGCGATGGAGGACCGTCCCACCGCGCTGTTCTGCACCAACGACACGATCGCCGTGGGCGCGATCAAGGCGGCTCTTCGCGCGGGGCTGCGGGTGCCGGAGGATATCGCCGTGATAGGCTTTGACGACAGCTATATCTGCCGCATGGTGGAGCCTGAATTGACGACTATCCGCGTGGATACAGCGGGAATGGGATATATGGCCGCAAATACGCTTATCGCGATGATAGACGGCAAGCAGGTCGATATGTCGGACGTAAAGATCAAGACAGATTTAATCATCCGCAAAACAACATAACGAAGCGGCATTGGCGGTTGCGCACGCATCCGTGAATATTGGCACGTAGTGAGGATACTGCATGGACATCACATTCATCAACGTTGGATATGGCGATTCCATTCTATTGCGCGCTGGCGGTTGCCGTCTGCTGATCGACGGCGGTACGGCCAACCCGGCGGAATTTACGGGCAGCAGGATAGAATCATACGCCTGGCTCAGTGAAAATGGCGTTACGAGGCTTGACGCCGTGATTGTTTCGCATATCCACGACGACCATGTCTCCGGGCTGGAGAAAATTATTGACCGGCTGGACGTCAAAGAGCTTTGGCTGCCCTACCCGGCGGATATTTTTGAAAATGGGCGGGAGGCGCGAACGCTTCCCGGCGCGCCAAACAATATGCTGCTGTTTACGCGGGCGTTTAACTGCATCAGCCGCATCGTTCAATCCGCGAAAAGAAAAGGAATAACGCTTCGGGAGCTGAACGCCGCAAACGGCGGGCGCATAGCGGTAGGTCCCGATCTATCCGTGGAGGTACTCGGTCCCGAACCGGCGAGGCGGGCGGAATTTATGGGCCTGCTGCGCCAGGCCTACCATGCGGCGACGGACGAAGAGGCCGCGCCGCTGCTCGCGACGCTCGACAGGCTGTCCAACGATGCGAGCCTGCTGCTCCGGATGAGTGACAGCGAGGGCTCCGCATTGTTTCCCGGGGACGGCTGCCCGCCCGCCTGGCGGCATCTGCTTGCATCCGGCGCACTGAAGTCGGATATTTGGAAGATTCCGCATCATGGCCAGATAGACAGCGTAACCGAAGAAGCAATCCGCAGCATATCGCCGCGCGCGGTCGTAACCACCTCTTCGTCGGACAGGCGATACAACAGCTCCAATCCGGAAGTTTACCGTGCCATACGGGAGACATTGGGCACGGACGTACAGTTTGTTTTCAGCGATGAATACAGCTATCCCCCTTATTTTGCCGGCATGGAAGGCTTGCGCGCCGTACGGGTGACGCTCGCGGGCGGAATTCCCCATGTCGTGTTTGAATAGCGGGCGGAAGGCTTTGTCACATCTTAAAGCGAAGGCGCTTTAAAAAACAAAGAAAGAGGTGTACATCAATGAAGAGATTCAGACTTCCGGCGCTTCTGTTCGCAATGCTCATGATGCTGTCGACATTCGTGGGCTGCGCGCAGGAGCCGGTGGCACCCGCGCCCGCTGTGACCGCAGCCCCGGACACCGCAAAGCCCGCGGAGCCGGCGGTTACGCCCGAGCCCACGCCGGAGCCCGTCACGATCAATTTCGCGACGGCGGGTGACACCAACATGATGGAGTTCTTCCAGAACATGATCGTACCCGAATTCAACAAGGAGTATCCGTGGATTACGGTCAACGTTGTCGGCACAGGCCCGGGCGACTCCGGCAGCAAGACCATCCACACCAAGCTGCGCGCCCAGCTGGACGCGGGCAAAGAAAAGTGGGACCTTGACGCGGCCTGCGTCAACCAGAGCGTCATGCGCGATCTGATCGCGGACGGCCTGATACAGAAATTCGTCGGGGAACTGGAGAACGCGCAATACGTCAATACGCCCTCCTCCAAGAACGCCCTGGGTACGCCGGTAGAAGGATATGTAGTGCCCATGTTCCAGTCCCAGGTAGTCATTGCCTACAATCCCTCCGTTGTGACCAACCCGCCCAAAACGTTCCAGGAACTGGAGGATTGGATCAAGGCCAACCCCAAAAAGTTCGGCTATAACGGCGTTACCGGCGGTATGTCCGGCGTCGGCTTTACGGTCGGCTATGTATATTACAAGACCAATCAGTACGAGACGTTCAGCTCCGGCGTATACGACGCCGCCACCGAGGCGAGCTGGCCCGACGTTATTAAGGAGCTCAAGAGTCTGCCTGTGGTCTATACGCAGGGTAACGCCGGCACGCTGGATATGCTCAACCGCGGCGAGATCGCGATGGGCCCCGTCTGGGTGGATATGTTCTACCTCTGGAAGAGCGACGGCCGCATGGATCCCAACATGAAGATGATTCTGCCGGAACCCGGCCTGCCCGGTCAGCCCATGTATCTGATCGTATCCACAAAGGGTGCACAGGCCGAGGCGGCCAAGAAGTTTGTGGATTTCATAGCCCGTCCCGAGATACAGGCCAAATATGTGGTGGAGGCCAGTACCTGGTACCCCGGCATCGACGCCAACGCTGTGTTCGAGGTCTGCTCCGAGGAGGCCAAAACCCGTCTGTTCAGCGAAGTCACTTCCGATGAAATCTCCAAGAAGGGCCTTGCCCTGATGCTTTCGAGCTATCAGGCCGACCTGCTCAAACAGTATGAGGAAATCAGATAAGCGATAACGGTTCTGCGGGCCGCCCCCGCAAGGGGCGGTCCGCTGTTAATAAGGAACCATGTGGAGGTGAAGCGCGCGTGAAAACTCTTTCTCCGGTTTCCCAGGCCGAACGGAGGCAAAGCTCCAAGGAACTGCTGTATAAGCTGCTCGGCGCAGTGATCGTGTTGCCGGCGGTGCTGCTGATATTGACGGAGTATGTTTACCCGTTCATACAGTCGTTTATTACCAGCCTGCAGGTGGACGGCCAGTTTACTTGGGAAAACTACTCGTATATATTCAGAATCTACGGCCAGGATATCCTCTATACCATATTTGTCAGCGCCGCCTCCCTGGTGGTGGTGCTCGTCGTATCCATTATCGTGGGCGGGTATCTGTCCCTCAACGAGAATCCGTTCATCGAGTTCATGTTCAAACTGCCCCTGTTCATTCCCTTTGTGGTGGTTGGTCACGCGATGCGGACTTTCCTTGCGCCCAAGGGCATCGTGAATTCGTTGTTGAGCCTGATAGGACTTATCAATATCGATTCTCCTCCGGAATACGCGTATGGACCTATCGGCACGATTATCGCGCTGAGCTGGAAGCAGATCGCTTTCGCGCTGCTGCTGATCATGTCCGCGTTCCAGTCGGTGGATAAAAGTTACCTGGAGGCGGCCCGCAACCTTGGCGCGTCAAAATTCAGGCAGATCAGGGAGATACTGCTGCCGTTGTCCTTTGGGAGTATCGCGGTATCCTCCGTTTTGATATTCACATCCTTTCTGCAGAATTTCTCCGTGGTCATGATGATGGGCAGCGGAGAGGGCGCGCGCCATATCATGGTGGATATTTACCAGCAGATCAATTACCTCAACAACATGGGGGTTGCAAACGCCCTGGGCTCCGTATCCTATCTGCTGGCGCTGGGCGCGGCCATCGTATACCTGAGAAAGGTGGCGAGATAACATGACGGGACAAACCATCGCGCGTACCCGCAGCCCTCTGAAGCTGACGTTACGCCTGCTTGCGTATTTCATCACTATATTCGTCATCATAGGCCCCCTGTCCGGTCTTGTCATATGGTCGTTTGCGGAAAAATGGTACTGGCCCAATATATTTCCGCAGCAGTGGGGCATCGCGTACTGGATCAAGGCGTTTCGCGGGGATATGATGCACTCCTTTACGACAGGGCTTGAAATTGCCGTCATCGCGACGGCTGTGGTCATGCTCATTTCTATACCGCTCGCCTACGTGCTGGCGCGGTACAAAATACCGTTCAAAGCCATTATACTCGCGCTGTTCCTTCTGCCGCAGGCCTTCCCGTCGCTGCCCATATTTGCGAATCTGGCGACGCTGTTCTACAGGTGGGATCTGGCGGGCAAAATGTCCGGCGTTGCGCTGGTGCACATCGGCGCGGCATTCATATACTCCATCTGGACGATGGTGTCGGTGTACCAATCCATCCCCAAGGTGCTGGAAGACGCGGCGTTCTCTCTGGGCGCGTCCCGTATCCGCACTTTCTTCGACGTGGCGCTGCCGCTTGCCGGGCCGGGCATATTCGTATCGAGCCTGCTCGTATTCCTGTATTCGCTGGATGAATTCACCGGCACGCTCATGATAGGCTCGCCGTTCATCAAAACCCTGCCGGTGCAGATGTATACGGCGTCAATGGGCTATGAGATGCAGATTGCGTCCGTCACCAGCCTCATCGTCACCATACCGGGTGTTTTGCTTCTGTTCTTTTTCCAGAGGTTCATGAAGGCGGAATATCTTTCGTCCTTTGGCCGGCTGTAGCGCCGGGGCCGTGAGCATGTAGGAGGAAATAGCTTATGATCGACGTACGCATAGAGAATCTGGTTAAAAAGTATGGCGCCACCACGGCGCTCGCGGGGGTAAGCCTGCATCTCGTGCCCGGCACGCTGACGGCGGTGCTCGGCCCCTCCGGCTGCGGCAAGACTACGCTGCTGCGCTCTCTGGGCGGATTTCTTGAGGTGGACGAGGGCGCTGTCTATTTCGGCAATCGCGACGTGACAAAGCTGCCGCCGCAGGACCGCGGCGCGGCGCTGGTGTTTCAGAATTACGCGCTGTGGCCGCATATGTCCGTATTCGACAATATCGCATACGGACTTAAACTGAAAAAGGTGGATAAGGCGGAAATCAAACGGCGCGTGGATAATATTGTGGAGCTGGTGGGGCTTGACCCCGGCATGCTGGTGAAAGGGCGCAAGCCTACGCAGCTTTCGGGCGGCCAGCAGCAGCGAGTCGCGCTTGCGCGCGCGCTGGTGATAGAGCCGGAGCTGCTGCTGCTTGACGAGCCGCTTTCAAACCTCGACGCGAAGGTCCGCTCCAAGCTGCGTATATACATCCGCGAGCTGCAGCAAAAGGTGGGCATAACGGCGCTCTACGTCACGCACGATCAGGAAGAGGCGCTGTCCATTGCCGATACCATCGTGATACTGCGCCAGGGCGAGATCATGCAGATCGGCACGCCGGAAGAGATATACACCAAGCCCGCGAACATGTTTGTGGCGGAGTTCATAGGCGACAGCACGATTTTGAAAGGCACCGCCATAGCGCTGCGCGCGGTGGAGCTTTCCGGCAACGTTATCGCGGATATTGAAATTCACTCGGATAGCGGGGAAGCCGTAAATAAGGGAGACGAGGTCAATATCATACTGCGCGCGGCGGATTTGAAAATATTCCCCGCCGAATACGACTGCAGCCATATGCAGGATGTGCTGTGCCTGCGGGCGATGGTGGAAAGCGCCATGTACATCGGCTCAAAATACAAGAACGTCATCCGTTTTAAGGATCAGACCATACTCGCGGACTGGGACGACAATTACAGCGGTAAGGAGATACAACTGATCGTGCCGCGGGATAAAATCAGGATATTCAAGCAGGCGGCATAATATTTGGTGAAACAAATAATAAGCTGATGCAAGAAAACTTGACGCGATGAAATCCGGCGAAGTTTCGCCGGATTTCATCGCGTCTCAAAAGGCTTTCCCATATTGTAAGCTCTTTTCAAATGCCTGCTGTTCCTGTACACTGGATATATACCCGAAAGATGGTGAATGCATGCGTATCATAAGGGTTGCGGCGGCGCTGATGCTGGCGGCGCTGTTTGCCATATGGACGGGGGGGTGCGAACCTGCAGCCCCGCCTGCGCAGCCGCAGAAATTGGTCGTGGGATTCGTTGGGCAGCTCAGTGAAAGCTCCTGGCGGGACAGGATTGCCTCCTCCGTCGAGGAGACCGCAGAGCGGCGCGGCATTCAGTTGATCGCGCTGAGCACGGCGCGCACGCAGGACGCGCAGATTCAGGCTGTCCGTTCTCTTATTACCTACCGGGTGGATGCCATCGTGCTTTCGCCCATCGTCATGCGCGGGTGGGACAATGTGCTGCGCGAGGCGAAGGAGGCGGGTATTCCCATATTGCTTCTACACCGTCATGTGCAGACGGACGAACCGGACGCCATCGGCGCGTATGTGGGTTCGGATTACGAGGAACAGGGCAGGACGGCGGCGCGTTATATTCGGGAGCGTTTTGCAAAACGGAAAGAGCCCGTTCGCGTTATGGAGATACATGGTATCGTGGGCGCTTCCGATACGGCGGAGCGCAGCCGGGGTATCCGGGATACGTTCAACCGCGACGAGAAATTCGACATATTCTATTCCATAAGCTGCAGCGGTATGTACTCCAAAGCCTACGAGATGATGGATATCTACCTCAACAACAGCACGCGGCCGGACGTGCTGATTTCCTTTAGCGACAGCATGACGCTCGGCGCTATAGAGGCGATGGAGGATCACGGGATACGGCCGGGCAGGGATATCGTCATCGTTTCCTTTGACGCGCAGCAGGATGCTGTGAACCTGTTAAAGGAAGGGGATATCAACTGCATCGTGGAAACGGACCCGAACGTCGGTAATCTCGTGATGGACGCGGTGGCCTCGCTTGCCGGCGGGGGAAAGATGGGAAGGGAAATACTGTTGGACGACCGCGTATTTTACGATACGGACGATCTGACCGGCCTCGCGCCGCGGGGGTACTGATATGACGGTATTCGGCCGGTTCCAGACGAGAAGCATACGGTATCTTCTCAAAGTCGTGTTTGTAACCATTATCAGCAGTTTTTCCGTCATATCTCTGGTCAGCCTGCTCTATATGCAGCGCATGGCGCTTGAATATAACCGCCAGATCAGCAATATCGAGTTTGCAAACAATGTCAGCCGCATCGTAAAAGAGGATATTGGCCGTGAGAACTGGTACCTGGTAGCCGGCCGCGTTTCCCTTGAACAAAGCAGGCAGTTTGAAACGCTTGAATCCGTGGAGGCGGCGCTCTCGGCCCTGCGGGAGAGCACGGCGGCAGACGCCGGGCGCGAATACATAGAGGCGGCTATCCGCGCGACGGGCACGCTCCGGCAATACGTGGAGCAGCTCAGCGAACAGATAGCGATAGGCGCCCCGGTATCCGGCGCGGAAGGCACGTTGGCGGAAATAAATAAGGTCGCGGGCAACATTTACGATGTGCTGCAGGAATTCACATATGCACAGATTAACGCGATAGGCGTGGACAACGACAGTATGCAGCGCGCCTCACGCTGGATGACGATCTCCATACTCGCTCTGATATTCGCTGCCATCGTCGTAGCCGTCATGGCATACCGGACCCTGAAACGAGCGGCGGATCGCCCGGGCGTTGAACTGGCCGCCATGACGGAGCGCATCATGCATGGCGATCTTGAAACACAGGTGCCCCCTCCGGGGCTGGAAGAGCTCAACGCCGTCGCGGCCGGAATCAACCTCATGTCGGAGCGCATCCGCGCGCTGCTCGACCAGAATATTCAGGAGCAAAAAAACCTGCAAAAAGCGGAAATACGGGCGCTGCAGGCGCAGATCACGCCGCATTTCCTGTATAATACGCTGGATACAATCGTGTGGCTGGCGGAATGCGGCTATAACGAGGAGGTCGTGGAGGTCGCCATGGCTTTCTCCAATTTCTATCGCATCATGCTGTCCAGCGGGCGGGATTTCATCACTGTGGGTGAAGAGGTGCAGCATGTGCGCGAATATCTCGTCATACAAAGCGTCCGTTATCAGGATATTCTGCACTACGAAATAGACGTTGAGGAGCGGCTGAAGGAAAGGCGAATGCTCAAACTGCTGCTGCAGCCCATCGTGGAAAACGCACTGTACCACGGCGTCAAGAACAAGCGCGGCGGCGTGGGCTATATCCGCGTAACGGGCAGGCTGCTGGAGGATGCATCCATGCGCTTCACGGTGCAGGATAGCGGCATGGGTATGAAAGAGGAGGAGCTTGCACGGCTTCAGGCGGGAATTGCGGCCGGGAAACCTCCCGAATCCAGCGGCTATGGGCTATACAATGTCAACCGGCGTCTGCGCCTCTATTACGGAGCTTCGGATCTGCTGATAGAAAGCGTATACGGCGAGGGCACGCGCGTCACGTTCTGTCTGCCCGTGCGGGAGGATATGGCGGAATAGCGAGTATCTGAACGGCTTGTTCGATTGAAACGTATAACGGAGGGATGCGTATTGGCATACCAGGTATTCGTTGCGGAGGATGAAAAATTTGTACGCGAG